>CALRKC020000334.1:0-3757 GCA_943367895.1 Erythrobacter sanguineus
AGACAATCAGGTTTCCAAAAAAAGGGTGTTTGGAATCGAGTATTCACAGTATTTTAAGACAGAACTCGAATACATCAGGCATTGGGATTTTACCCGTGAGAAAGTGTTTGCGATACGTGGCTTTTTAGGTGTAGCAATTCCATACGGAAATTCGACAAGCGTTCCTTTCTCCCGAAGTTATTTTGCCGGAGGTTCGAATGACATACGCGCCTGGCAGCCTTACAGTTTAGGCCCGGGACGCAGCGGTGCCGTGAATGATTTTAATGAGGCGAATCTTAAGCTCACCGCCAGCGCCGAAATGCGTTTCAAGATTTTTAACAGCTTTAAAGGAGCACTTTTTGTGGACGCCGGTAACATCTGGAATGTATTGGATGACGGGCCTTATGAGGCGGAGGGCGGAAACTTTGAGGGAATCCATTCGCTTAACGACATAGCCGTGGGGTCAGGTTTCGGATTGCGGTATGATCTCAGTTTTTTTGTGGTCCGTATCGACATGGGATTCAAGACTTATAATCCCGCAGATACGTCGGGTAAAAAATGGTTCAGGGATTACAATTTTGGAAACGCGGTTCTAAATATTGGGATTAATTATCCGTTCTAAACCAAGAATTGTTATTTTTGTAAACTTAACTTTAAACATAGAAGCACAATGGGTCACAATATAAAACCAGGGGTTGCAACCGGCGATCAGGTACAGGAAATCTTTAGATATGCAAAGGAAAAAGGTTTTGCGTTGCCGGCGGTGAATGTGACCGGATCCAGCACAATCAATGGTGTATTAGAAACTGCAGCAAAGTTGAAAGCGCCGGTAATCATACAGTTTTCAAACGGAGGTGCTCAGTTTAATGCCGGAAAGGGACTGTCAAACGCAGGTGAACAATCAGCTATTTTAGGTGGTATCGCCGGAGCAAAACACATCCATACATTGGCGGAAGCATACGGGGCTACCGTAATCCTTCATACAGACCATTGTGCCAAAAAATTGCTGCCCTGGATTGATGGTTTGCTTGATGCCAGCGAAAAGCATTTTGCTGAAACAGGAAAGCCACTTTACAGTTCACACATGCTGGACCTTTCAGAAGAGCCGATGCATGAGAATATCGAGATATGCAAGCAGTATCTTGAAAGAATGAGTAAAATGGGGATGACCCTTGAAATAGAATTGGGAATTACAGGCGGAGAAGAAGATGGCGTGGACAATTCAGGTGTTGATCATTCCGAATTGTATTCAACTCCCGAAGATGTTGATTATGCTTATTCTGAACTGCTGAAGGTAAGTCCGCGTTTCACTATAGCGGCCGCTTTTGGAAATGTCCATGGTGTTTACAAGCCGGGCAATGTTAAACTCACCCCAACGATATTAAGGGATTCACAGGATTATATCCAGAAGAAACACAATACAGGTAAAAACCCTGTTGATTTCGTTTTTCATGGCGGATCAGGTTCTACAGTGGAAGAAATCCGCGAGGCCATCAGCTACGGGGTAATCAAGATGAATATCGATACTGATCTTCAGTTTGCCTTTACAGAAGGCATCCGCGATTATATGACAGGAAAAATTGATTACCTTAAGACACAAATTGGCAGCCCTGACGGCGCTGATTCTCCCAACAAGAAGCATTACGACCCAAGAAAATGGATCCGTGAAGGCGAAGTTACTTTCAACGCAAGACTGGAACAGGCTTTTGCTGATTTGAATAATGTAAACACTTTATAATTTCAATTACGAATTTGCGAATGGTCAACATTCCACATTCATAATTTAAAATTCATAATTAAATATGGCTTGGTTTAAAAGAACAGAAAAAGGAATTACCACTGCAACCGAAGACAAGAAAGATGTGCCGAAAGGGCTTTGGTATAAATCTCCGACAGGAAAATTCATCGACGCCGATGAGTTGGCCAGAAACCTGTATGTAAGTCCGGAAGATGGATTTCACGTCAGGATAGGCAGTAAGGAATATTTTGAAATCCTTTTCGATAATAACGAGTTTAAGGAACTCGATGCAAAAATGACTTCGAAGGATCCTTTGCATTTTGTGGATACCAAAAAGTATTCTGACCGACTTAAGGATGCGATGGATAAAACCAAATTAAAAGACGCCGTTCGAACCGGTGTAGGAAAATCCAAAGGGCGTGAACTGGTAGTCTGCTGTATGGATTTCGCCTTTATTGGTGGTTCGATGGGAGCAGTGGTCGGCGAGAAGATCGCACGCGGTATCGACTACTCGATTAAAAATAAGGTTCCGTTCGTAATGATATCAAAATCAGGAGGAGCAAGGATGATGGAAGCGGCCTATTCATTGATGCAGTTGGCTAAGACTTCTGCGAAACTTGCCCAGTTGGCAGACGCTAAAATCCCATACATTTCGCTATGTACCGATCCGACCACGGGAGGAACGACTGCGTCTTACGCGATGTTGGGAGACGTGAACATTTCTGAGCCAGGGGCTTTGATTGGTTTTGCCGGACCACGTGTTGTAAAAGATACTACAGGAAAGGATCTTCCGGAAGGGTTCCAGACCGCCGAATTCGTTTTGGAACATGGATTCCTGGATTTTATCACGCCAAGGAAAGAACTGAAGAACAAGATTAACCTGTTTTTGGATTTGATTTTGAATCAGGATGTAAGATAAATAGGATTTTTACATTAAAATGCATTGAAAAATACCCTCTAGAGGGTATTTTTTTTGTCATATACCTTCCCCATCTTTGTATGTGTTCAAAAATCAATATAGCAGACTGTAACTGTGTCACCCGCTGTTTAATTTATTTTTTAGGGGACCATTGGGTAAATTTTTCCGTAATGCGGGGGCCAGTTACAGCTTTATATTTTTTTTATAAGCTAAGGGGCTTAGATTTGTAGAATTATCCCGGTTGTTTCAATGCTTTTTGAAATTACCGGGATATCTTTTTTTAATTATCTTAGTGCCAAACTTCACCAAAATGCTTAGAAAAATATTTTTCGTTTTCCTTTTCACCCAAATAGTTTCAGCACAAGCCACACTGCCTTTGATTCCGCAGCCACAGGAAGTAATGCTCGGGAAAGGGGATTTTATACTGGATAAAAATACAGTTGTGATTGCTCCCGAAAATTCATTTGAGGCAAAATTTTTAGTTGAGTATGTTGAAAAGCATTATGCAATAAAACTTCAGAGCGTTACAGCAATGCCGAAAAAAGTAGTGCCATTTATAAATTTTGTTGTTGAAACAAACAAAGTGCTTAGTCAGGAATGGTACAAGCTCGAAGTTTCAAAAAAGTTCAATCATATCGATATTATTGCAAATACCTCGCAAGGACAGTTCTATGCTGTTCAAACTTTAATACAATTGCTTCCAATCGAAAAGGCGTCGCAATTAAAAATTCCTTCTCTGCAGATTTCAGACACGCCAAAGTTCAAATGGCGCGGCATGCACCTCGATGTATGCAGGCATTTCTTCACTGTAGATTTCGTTAAAAAGTACATCGATTATCTGGCTTCATACAAGATGAACAGGTTTCATTGGCACCTTACGGATGATCAGGGCTGGCGGATTGAAATTAAGAAACATCCAAAACTGACTGAAATCGGTTCATGGAGAAACGGAACCATGGCTGGGCATTATAACGAACAGCGCTATGACAGTATCCGTTACGGCGGTTTTTATACTCAGGAACAAATTAAGGAAGTGGTGGCTTATGCGAAGCAAAGACATATCACCGTGGTGCCGGAAATAGAAATGCCCGGGCATGCCTTAGCCGCACTTTCAGCCTATC
>CALRKC020000335.1:0-3741 GCA_943367895.1 Erythrobacter sanguineus
GCGAAGATTGCTACGGGAAGGTTTTACATCACTACCTTAGTTAACAGCATCATGTCGCCGGTTGTAACGGTTCCGGAAAACCTTTCACTGGCAGAAGCACAACTGTTTATGCTGCGGCAAAATGTCCAGTATTTATGCGTGACCATTGACGGTACTGATAAAACTCAAATCCGTGGTGTTATTTCACAACATGATATTATTGCAGCCCAATCGAACAACCCGGGCATTCTTGTCAAGGAGATTAAGAAGGCGCCTGACGCGGACGAATTGAAGCATCTTCGCGAAAAACTGTCGGATTTCATACGTATTTCGATCGACAATAAGATTCCGCTTTCGCATATCAATAACATCGCCGGGGAGGTGAATATGGCAATTATCAAGCGGGCAATTGATTTGGCAATACTTGAAATAGGCTCCGCTCCTGCCCGATTTGCGTGGCTCAGTATAGGAAGTCAGGGAAGGAAAGAGCAGTTGCTGCTGACGGACCAGGACAGTATGCTGGTTTTTGAAGATGTTGCTGCCGATAAATACCGCGATGTAAAAGACTATTTCCTGAAACTGGCTAAGCGCGTAACCGGTATTCTGGAAATAATTGGCTATCCTTTGTGTAAATATGGTCATATGGCAAGCAATTTGGTTTGGTGCAAATCGGTTACAGACTGGACGAACCAATATGATGAATGGATGACAAATCCTGCCGCCAAGCCCGAGGACAGTTACAGCATCTTTTTTGATTTTGAGATCGCATTTGGGGAAATTCAGCTCGAGGAGGCATTATCCGATAGTATTTTCAGCAACCTAAGCGCCAGAAAAAACAAGAAGTTCTTTGCCTTTCTTGGAAATGAAGCCATCAGGAAGCCGCCGCCTTTGAGCTTTTTCAAACAATTCAACCTTGAAGAGGAAGGCGAACACAAAGACCTGTTTGACATCAAAAACCGTGCAATCATGCCTTATGTCGATGCCGCGCGGGTGCTTACGCTAAGCAATCATATTAAGGGCGTCAACAATACATTTTCGCGCTTCAAGCAATTGGCAGCAAACGAGCCCAAGTACGCGGATATTTATATGAATTGCGCTGAAGCGTTTCTGATGCTGCTGAAATTCCGCACCATCAGTGGCATGAAAAACGGCAACAACGGCCAGTTCATTGCCATCGAGGAATTGTCAAAACCCGATCGTGAGAAGCTCAAGAATTGCTTCCTTCCGTTAAAGGACCTTGAAGAGATTATTAAAAATAAATATCAGCTGACTTTTTTCTCATAATATGCTTGACTGGCTAAAAAACATCAACAAAGAATATCCTGATTTCTGGAAAGTGTACCTGTCCAAATTCGACAAACGCTCGCCCAGGTTTGTCGCGCTGAGCCTTACCACTACGGGCCATGATTATAAAAAGGACGTTATTTTGTCTATCAGTGCTTTTGGGATATTAAATGATGAGATTATCATCGGAGACAGCTATGAAGTCGTTTTGCTTCAATACGTGTACAATCACGACCACCAGCTGTCAAATGAATTTATTATTGAAAGCAAACAACCGAAGTCATTGGAACCGGACGGCATCAGGGCCTTCATAGATTACCTTGGAAACGCGACCCTTATTGGGCACCGTATTAATTTTGATGTGGAGATGATTAATGAAGCACTTGAAAAAATACATTGCGGCCGCCTGAAAAATGAGGCGCTCGACATCGAAATCATGTACCGGAAATGGAAAGACCTTAGTGACGACAAACACTTCACGCTTGCAGAATTAAGCAACCTGCTTAAAATGCCGATGATAGAAAAAGTATCCGCATCGGAGGACGCCTACGTTATTGGACTGATGTTTTTAAAATTAAAATCTAAATTGGGCTTGAAATAAAGTTTATTTCTTTCGGCTTCGGTTATAGACATAAACAAAGATTACGATCAATGCAACTCCCGCTGCAATGAGTAATATCCCAAACATATCATCTGCAGACATTATCTATTTCATTTTTTGATTAAGGTGAGCCAAATGTAATCTAAAATTTTGAAGCTATTCCAATTTAAATGTAGATAAATAACTACAAAGGTTTCCGTGATGACTTATGGAAATCAGTTCTTTTTCCCTGTTAATATTGGTGCAGCAGGGAATTCCTGATGGATTGCGGACGATCGCATTTTTCAGATCAATTCGCTCGCGGCTATCAGTAAACCTGACATAAAGTGATGTATTCCGGTACCCGGAAGTCCGGCAGATCGTATGTACAAATTCATTGTTATGTATTGACTGCGAATGATATAACAATGCTCCAAATCGAACTTTTCCGTGTATTGAATTTTCAGCAGCATGATCAACCGCGCATTCGAATGATTTTGGATTGAATAGCCTGACACCACTGCTGCGATTCCAGATTTTATATGCAGATTCTTTCATACTCCATAAAATCCAGACCATTGTTTCGGGTTGACTGGCATTTTGGATTAACAATTGCTCCGCATCGGTAAAGATTTTTTCCAGAAATCCCTTTCGTTTCCAATTGCTTTCCTTTCGGGCGGTCGCCAAATCAACGAGGTCATTGCCAATCATGATGCTCCCGACAATTTGCTGTTGATGATTTCAAGCGCGGCTTTTACAGTCAGCATTCTTTCCATCGACTGGTTGTCAATTTCAATGTTGAACGCTTCTTCAATGTCGAGTACGATGTCGACTAAATTTGCGGAGTTGATTTTAAGGTCGTTAATGAAATCCGTAGCTTCCGTAAGGCTTTCCAAAGCAGCAGCTTCTTTTACATAAGGCCTGATAATTTCTTTTAACCGGGCTATCGTTTGCGCATCATCCATAATATATTGATTTATTTTTTGTACTTCTTAAATATCACGCAGCCATTAACATCGCCAAAACCGAAACTTGCCTTTGCCAGGATGTTGATGTTTTTGTGGATCACCTGCATCGGAATTTTGTCCTTATCAATCCGCTCCAGTATTTCGGGAAGGATATCTTCACAATTGGTATTCGGAAATATAAATCCTTCATGAACCTGCAGCACTGAGGCTACCGATTCAATACTGCCCGCGGCTGAAAGGCAGTGCCCTGTCATTGATTTCAGTGAATTGATATACGGGAAATCGGCTCCGCTCCTACCCAGTGCCTCAGACCAGTTTTGGATTTCGAGGCTGTCCTTGGAAGTCGCTGTTAAATGCCCGTTAATAGCATCAACTTCGGAAGCGTTTACACCTGAATGAATTAAGGCATCTGAAATGCAACGTTTTACAGCTTGCGAATTTGGCGCCGTCATCGTTCCGTCACCGCGCTGTCCGCCGGAATTTACATTCCCTCCTAACACTTCAGCGTATATTCTGGCGTTTCTTGTCAATGCACTGTCAAGCTCCTCAAGCACCAATGCCCCTGCCCCGCTTCCCGGCACAAATCCGGAGGCTGTGGCAGACATCGGTCGTGAGCCTTTTTGAGGATCTTCGTTGTGCCTGAACGTGCATACTTTCATCGCATCGAACCCACCCCAGATGTAAGGTCCGGAATCACTGGTGCTTCCTGCCAGCATTCTTTTGGCCTGCCCTGAAACGATCCGGTCATAAGCCATAAGGATACTCTCGGTTCCCGTGGTGCAGGCGGAAGAATTCGTTGTCACCTGATTCCCCAATCCCAGCTTGCCGCCCAGATAGGCACTGATTCCGCTGTTCATTGTTTGCGCCACAGCGGTACTGCCCAGTTTTCTGGTTTGCAGTTCGTCAATCTTATAGATGCTTTCACGGAAT
>CALRKC020000336.1:0-3736 GCA_943367895.1 Erythrobacter sanguineus
GAGCAAAATACGTATTATGATGGGAACGGCAATGCGGTCGGGACTGCACAGGACGTCGATTTTGTTGCCTGGGGACCATTTTCATCACCACAAAGCTGTGATCAAATTGCTGACCAAACTTGTTACTGCACGAGCAATACCACTTCACAGCAATATCCGATAGGTAATATTGTGGATTGCAGTTATGACGCTTCGGCTACAGAACACCTTACTATCCCTAATGCGCAGTCCGGAGAATATTATGTTGTCATGATCACTAATTTTAACGGTAACCCAGGGTATATCAAGATGGTTCAGGACAATTACAATGACCTGAATGCCGGGCAGACTTATTGTGGCACTGCGATACAATTGGTTTCGTTTATTGACCTTAATACAAATGGCATTAAGGACAACAATGAAAACAACTTCACACTTGGTACTTTTCAATATCAAAAAAATAATACCGCCGATATTATAAACATTTCCTCTCCACTAGGGAAATGCAATATTTATGATCCAAATCCTGTAAACACTTACGATTTTAGCTTTCAGGTATATCCGGAATATACTGCATATTTTTCGGAGACGCCGACCAACTACAACGACCTGACAATGCCAACCGGAAATGTAACACAAATCCTTTATTTCCCTGTCACATCCGTACAGCCAATGACGGATCTTACAGCAACGATAATTCCGCTTACTGCCGCGCGTACCGGCAATGTTGCAAAGCAAAGGATACTGTATAAGAATATTGGCTCTGAGGTTATTGCCGGTTCATTGGTTTACAATAAAAGCCCATTGGTCACTGGCTATACCACTAATCCTACCGATGTTACTGTTAATGCTTCCGGATTTAGCCATAACTTTTCCGGACTGCTGCCTTTTGAATCGCGGTCAATCGATGTAAATCTTGACATCCCGGATATCCCGACGGTAAATTGGGGCGACCTCATGACAAGCAGTATAACGGCATCTACTGCCTCCGCAGACATTAATAATGACAACAATTCCCATTCGCTTACACAGGTGGTTGTAGCGGCTTACGACCCCAACGATAAGACAGAATCACATGGCGGAAAGATTCCGTTCAATACCTTCAGCCAAAATGACTATTTGTTTTATACGGTCCGGTTCCAGAATCTCGGCAACGCCGATGCCATTGATGTCCGAATAGAAGATCTATTGGATCCAAAACTTGATGAAAACAGTATCCGAATGGTAAATTCAAGCCACAACTATACAATGGAAAGGGTTGGCAATAAGGTGATCTGGCTTTTCAGTCGCATACAGTTACCGCCTGGAATTGAAGATGAAGCGCAGAGTCAGGGCTATATTACATTTAAAATCCGGATGAAATCCGGTTTCGCGGCCGGAGATATTGTACCTAATTCCGCGGAAATCTATTTCGACAACAATCCGCCGATAATCACTAATACCTTTGAAACCGAATTTCAGGCGCCACTGGGTGATAGCATATTAGATGCATCAGCGATTTACATGTATCCAAACCCTGCAAAAAATATCGTTCAGGTACTTTCAACGATTGCAACGGAAAACATCAAGAGTATTGTCCTTTATGATGTTTTAGGTAAAGTTGTGAAAACAATTGACAATATTGATTCATCGGTTGCTACAATAAACATTGATTCATTGGCTAAAGGGATCTATTTGACGGAAATCGTAACCGAAACTCGAATCTGTATTTACAAAAAGTTGATTAAGCAATAGTTTATAACAACTCATTTCATCAGAAATGATTAGGTTATTGCAAAACAAAAAAACCCATCATCACTGATGGGTTTCTATTTTTATGAGGATATAAATTTATGCCAGCAAATCAAGCACTACCGACGGAAACAATCCCATTGCAATATTCAGCGACAGGGATATAATCGCTGTAGCATACAGCAGCACAGGCGTTGCAGTACGCTCTTCATTAGGTTCCTTGGTATACATAGCCAGAATCAGTTTGAAGTAGTAACCCACACTGATGATGGAGTTCACAACAGCGACAATCACCAACGCAATATGTCCGGCGCTGATTACCTGACTGAACAACATCAATTTTGCAAAGAAACCTGCAAATACAGGAATTCCGGCCATCGAAAGCAAAGCACCCGTAAGTATCGCAGCCAGCATCGGGTTGGATTTCCCAAGTCCGTTAAAGTTCACAATATCTTCGTTTTCACGGTTTTTGCACACATATAAAATAACGCTGAATGCAGCAATCCCTGCAAGAGCATAAGCAGCGGAATAATACAATAAGGTTGCAGGAGGATTTTCATTGCCTAAAAGTGTCATCAAAAGGAAACCAGCATGGGAAATACCTGAAAATGCCAGCATGCGTTTCACATTGGCCTGCCTTAATGCCATAATATTTCCAACCGACATCGATAAAATCGATACGACTACAATAACACTTTGCGCTGCAGGCAAGTTCACATTCATGATAACCGCCAGTTTGAAGAATGCAGCCATAGCGGTAACCTTACCGATGGTACTCATCGTAGCTGTAGTCAAAGCAGGCGAGCCCTGATACACATCAGGTGCCCAGAAATGAAAAGGTACAGCGGCAATTTTAAACAATAGTCCGATACTGATCAATATGGTCCCGATCGGCAGCCATTCTTCAACAGCCGCAGCATTGGAAGCCATTTCAAGGCTTACCGCATCTTTACCCGGAATATCATAAACATTAAAGGTCCCGATGGCACCATAAATCAGGCAAATCCCGAACAATAGTATCGCAGACGCGAAAGAACCCATCAGGAAGTATTTCATTCCGGCCTCATTGCTTTTTAAGTTCAGCCTGTTGCTGGCCGCAAGGATGTACAGCGAAATCGAAAGCACTTCTATCCCAAGGAAAAACATGGCAAGATTCTGAAAAGAGACCAAAGCCACGCAGCCCGCGAGCATGAATACCTTAATGGCTATGTAATCTGATATTTTCGATTTATGGTTTTCGTAGAAATTGTGACTGAGTGCCACAAGAAATACGGTTAGTATGATAAACAATCCGGAAAATACTACCGAAAAATTGTCGACGGCAATCATGTTATTGTTCGACGATATGATTGAATCGTACTCCGATACATCAAGTGCCAAACAACCCAGCAGTCCAATAATGACGAGCGGCACGAGTGCTTTCCTCAGGTTGAGGATTTCAAATAAAAGGCATAATACCCCTAATCCCGTAATAGCTATTAATAAGTTCATTTTTTATCTGACTGTTATCTGTTGATTTGTGATACTATGTTTTCGATGCTTGGTGCAATCAGGTCTGTAATCGGTTTCGGATACATCCCGAAAAAGAACAACACTCCGATAATTACCACCATGGTGATGGTTTCATTCAGCGTAACATCCGCGAAAGGATTTCTTTTCTCTTTAATATCGCCAAGCATGACGTTCTGGAACATTTTGAGCATGTAATACGCTCCCAGTATAATCGTTGTTCCTCCCAATACCGCATACATTATATGGATGTGGGACAAACTGTACAACACCGTAAACTCACCGACAAAGTTAAATGTTGATGGTAAGGCAACGGAAGCCAGAACCAATATCATAAACATGGACGCAAATTTAGGAGCCTGGATACGGATACCGCCCATTTCAGAAATAGTCCGGGTTTCGAAACGCCTGTAAATGATTTCCGCTGCAAAGAACAATCCAACCACCACAAAACCGTGAGCGATCATTTGTAAAACAGCTCCATTCAGTCCGTCAAGGTTTAAGGCATAAGCACCGG
>CALRKC020000337.1:0-3721 GCA_943367895.1 Erythrobacter sanguineus
GACCTGTTCAATGATTTTAGTATTTTGATACAATTCTACAGCCTTATTAAACAGTTCACTATTTAAAGTCCCTTTTGTTGCCAGTATCCCAATAGTCTGTGTGTTTGAATGTAATGCGGCGGGTTTGATGGCAGGCTCTATTCCGATGAATGGAACCTCATACTTCGCGCGCAATTCCTTAATCGCATTAGTAGTTGCGGTGTTACAGGCCACCACAATCAGTTTGGCATTTCTGGCTAAAAGGTACTCCGTGTTTTTCTCACTCAATGCAATAATTTCGTCTTTTGACTTTTGGCCATAAGGCGCATTTTTACTGTCGGCAAGGTAGATGGTGCTTTCATTCGGCAACAGCTGATGGATTTCTTTCCAAATCGAGGTGCCGCCGATTCCTGAGTCAAACAATCCGATGGGTTGGTCATTATCATGCATAAGCAAATATAAAAAAAACTGCTCTGCCTGAAACTTCAGGAGAGCAGTTTTGATTTTAAAACAGGAGCGTTTTCTTAAAAACCCAGTTCTTTTTTTACATCTGCCGTTAAGTCCGGCCCGTCAGCAAGTAATAGTCCCGCTGCGTTGAAAATGTATTGAAATCCTTTGGCTTTACCGACTTTTTGGATTGCTGTCTTTACTTTTTCCTCAATCGGTTTCATCAGGTCAGCTTCTTTTGTTTGCAACTCTTTTTGAGCAGTCTGTCCAAATTCCCCAATTCTTTTTTCCATATCGGCAACCTCTTTCTGACGCTCTTCATTCATCTTTTGTGAAACCGAATCCACTTCCTGACTGTATTTTTTCAATTTAGCCTGGTATTCATCCGTCATCGTTTTATAATCTGCCTGATAGGTCTGGCTTAGTTTTTCTAATTGCTTCTGTGCCTCAAGCATAGCAGGCATTTTCGACATTAATTCACTAACATCCACATGTGCTGATTTAGCTTGTGCAGTAGCTGTATGGCTGGCACTAACAAATAACACTGCAGCAATTAGTAAAGTTTTCAATTGTTTCATCATTTTTAAATATTAAGTAAGTAATTAAGTTTTAATCGTTGTTATTAGGTGTCGCCGGAAGGCTGTCCTTCTTTTTAATTTTATCTTCCCTTGCTTTTTTTGCGGCCTCGCGAACTGCCTGTGCTTTCGCTTTCTTTTCGTCCAATGCTTTTTTGCGCTCTTCCATTGTCTTGGCTTTGGCATCTGCTGCCGCCTGCCTCGCTGCTTCCCTGCTGGTAGCAATACTGTCCCTTACAGCGGCTTGTTTTTCTGATTTTTCGGCAGCGGCACCTTCTCTGGAGCCTGTTGCAGCTGTTCCGTTTTCAGCAGTACCGGCTTTCTTACTTGCCCTGTCTTCCTGAAGTTGCTTCCTTTTTTCTTCTGCTTCTGCCCTTTTTAAATCGGCGGCAGCTTTACGGTCGGCAGCCAGTTTTTCGCGGGCTGCTTTCCTTTCGTCCAGCTTTTTCTGCCTTTCTGCCAAAGTTGGATTGTCCTGAAGACTTTCCTTGTAATCCTGTATTTCTTCCTGCTTTAGCTCTTTTTTGGTCTTTTTATCGCGATTTGCAGCTCTTGAAAGGACACGGACTACCTGATCGCTGATATCGAATCTTTTAGCGGAGAAAATCATAGTCATATCAGATGATTTGTCAAATATGAAATCATACTTTTTCGCTTCTGCAATATCCTGTACTGCGGTAAATACCTGATCCTGGATTGGCTTTACCAATACTGCTTTCTGCACAACCAGTTCTCCGGTAGGTCCAAATTTCTTTTGCTGATAGTCCGATAATTCGGTTTCAAGAAATGCAATTTCTTCTTCACGTTCTGCCAAAAGCTCTTTTGTAAGCAGTGCCCGTTCAGTCTTTAAATTCTCTTTTTGCTTGTTGATCTCGTTTTTTTTTGCTTCCATTTCCTGCTTCCATTTCTGGGCTTTCTGCTCCAGCTGGTTTTTGGCCTCAAGGTAGTCAGGTACGTTTTGGAGGATGTATTCCATATCAATATACCCGATCCGAACACCTTTAGCACCCTGTGCATGAGCGGTAAAT
Source organism: Erythrobacter sanguineus (assembly GCA_943367895.1). Taxonomy (GTDB): domain Bacteria; phylum Bacteroidota; class Bacteroidia; order Flavobacteriales; family Flavobacteriaceae; genus Flavobacterium. Next base: position 2,030 of record CALRKC020000337.1, read on the forward strand.
GAAACGCTAACAATCAAAATCAATAACAGAAAATGTCTTTTCATAACTTCTTATTTGATTAAAATGGCTTACAATTTTTAGAATTGCTGACCTATAATAAAATGTGTTTCCCATCCATTTTTGCCCTGACCGCCTTCAACCGCATCAAATCCATGGCCGAAATCTATTCCGAGCAATCCGAACGCAGGCATGAAAACCCTTAATCCGAAACCGGCAGAACGCTGCAACACAAAAGGATTGTATCTCTTATTTGCATCCCTGTCATAACCTGCTCCCGCCTCAAAAAATGTAAGTGCGTAAATGGACGCCTGATTTTTCAAAGTTAACGGATATCTTAATTCAAACGAAAATTTATTATAAATTGTTGCACCGTTTTGGTTTCCTTGCCCATCAACCGGCGTTAACGATTGATTTGGATAACCTCTTAACTGTATCGTCTCCCTGCCATCGAGTGCAAAATTCGCCAATCCATCTCCACCTACATAGAAACGCTCAAAAGGGACGTTTCCTCTCTCACTGTTATAATTTCCCAGAAAACCAAACTCGGCCAATGAGCGGAGTACTAAATTACCATAAATTTTTGTATACCAATCTGCTTTGAATTTAATTTTATAGTACTCGAGCCATTTGAACTTTTCCTGGTCGACTTTTGATTGGTCTGCAGCAGCAAGGGTATAATCGTCAACAGGCAATCCGTTTTCATCTACATAGGTGCTTCCGATAGGGAATTCCTGGCCATTGTAAGAAAGCTGGGTCGAATTTCGTAATTTGTATTGCTTTTTATCTCCCAGGCTTCCATAATCAATACCGTTAATTAGCGAATACGGCGGAGTAAATTTAAATGAGAGGATGAACTCAGATCCATAAGTAGGGAAAATCGGGTTGAAACCTTTATTGTTTCTCTTTACTTCTACAGTGTAAGCAAGGTTTCGCGAAGAGCCATTTCCAAACGTAAATAAGCCCGTATTGTAGTTATTCAGGTCATAATACTGGAAACTCAACGATTGGGAGAAATAGGATGAATTGTCAGGAACTGTAAGCCTTTTTCCTAAACCAACTGATAGCGAGATGATGTTAAAGCTACGGCTTCTGTCAACGGAATTTGACGAAAAGCTATTTAGGAACTGCTTACTGTATGAAAGGGAAGTGTTGAATCGGACGGGTTTCTTTCCGCCAAACCAAGGCTCTGCAAACGATAGGCTGTAAGTTTGGAAGAAGCTACTCCCCTGAAGGCGTAGCGACACCTGCTGGCCATCTCCCATTGGGATTGGTTTGTAGGCTTCTTTATTAAAGAGATTGCGCATCGAGAAATTGTTAAACGAAAGTCCCAGCGTTCCAATAAATCCGCCGCCACCGTATCCGCCCTGCAATTCGATCTGGCTTGAGCCTTTTTCGACAAGGTTGTACTCAATATCGACTGTCCCTGCTGCGGGGTCTACATTCTTGAATTTAGGTTCGATGGCTTCCGGGTCGAAAAAGCCCAATTGCCCGATTTCACGGATGGTTTGTACCAGCGCTTCCTTGCTGTATTTCTCACCCGGATGGGTCAGTAATTCACGGTAAATTACCTTGTCGTTTGTTTTGTCATTTCCGACCACAGAAATTTTATTGAAGTAGGCCAGAGGTCCCTCCATAATCCTGATCTCAAAATCTATCGTGTCATTATATGTCCTGGTTTCTACCGCGTTAATG
>CALRKC020000338.1:0-3721 GCA_943367895.1 Erythrobacter sanguineus
CATAGGCGTGGATGATGCTGCAGCTACCATTCGCTTTACGACGACGCTTTTCGGACTTCACTCGATGACGCTTTCCGGTAAGCATACCAATGTATTTATCGAACCTTACACCAAGGACCTGAATAAATATATGGTTTACAACAGGGATAATGTAGATACCCCGCGCGGATTTGAATGTCATGTGAGTGAGACGTCCAATGACCAGAATCGCAATACAAACAGCACTCAGGCCAGCACACAAATATTCCGGAATTATAGATTGGCACTTTCTTGCACTGTTGAATACGCTACTTTCCATGTAAATGCTGCCGGATTATCCAGTGGCACGCTGGCCCAGAAGAAAGCCGCGGTGCTTGCAGCCATGGTTGTTACTATGAACCGTGTAAATGGGGTTTACGAACGAGACCTGGCAGTTACCTTAACGTTGATAGCCAATAATGACAACCTTATCAACATTACTTCCGACAACTTTTCAAACGACAATGGGCCTGCCATGCTGGCTCAAAATCAGACCTTCGCAGACAGCAATGTCGGAAGCGGAAACTATGACATTGGACATGTATTCTCAACCGGCGGTGGCGGTATTGCAGGGCTTGGTGTCGTTTGTAATAACGCTCAAAAAGCAAGAGGCGTAACCGGTTCAGGAGGGCCTGTAGGAGATGCTTTTGATATTGATTATGTAGCTCATGAGATGGGACACCAGTTTGGCGGAAACCATACGTTTAACAGCGACCAGAATGCCTGCAACGGGAACAAAAATCTTAACACCGCTATCGAGCCGGGAAGCGGGAGCACGATTATGGCTTATGCCGGAATTTGCGCCCCCCACAATGTCCAGAATAATTCTGACGCACATTTCAGCGTAATCAGCTTACAGGAAATTGATACTTATATAAATTCCGGTGGCAGTTGTTCGACGAATGCCGCTATGGCAAACAATCCTCCTGTAATTAGAGATATGCCTAATTATTTCATTCCGAAAAGCACCGCATTTATATTAAGCGGCAGTGCAACGGATGCGCAAAACGACCCTATTACTTATTGCTGGGAACAAAATGACCATTGGACCACCGCGACCAACCAGTCATCGTTACCATTGGCTACCAATACAGGAGGTCCGAATTTCAGATCGCGCCCTCCATCCACTTCTCCTGACAGATATTTTCCTGTGCTGTCCAGCGTTGTTGCAAACAACCTAACCCCTACCTATGAAGTGGTTCCTTCTGTAGCAAGAACTATGAATTTTGCATTGACCGTTCGCGATAACAATCTGCTTGACGGAGGGCAGACTTCAAGAAAAAACATCACCGTAACGACCACAAATGTGGGGCCGTTTCTGGTGACTTCCCCAAACACCAACGTTTCATATGCCGCCGGATCAAACCAAACCGTAACCTGGGATGTGGCCGGTACCACTGCCAATAATATCAATTGTAATTTTGTTGACATCTATATGTCTACCAATTCAGGAAGTTCATTTCCAATTTTACTGGCTAGCGGTGTACCAAATGACGGCTCTGAATTGGTTACTATCCCCAATAACGTTGGTACGTCAAACAGGATAATGGTGAGAGCGAATGATAACATTTTCTATGATGTGTCCAATGTCAATTTCACGATCACTACTGCTCCGTCAACGTTCTCCATAGGCTTTGCAGGTTTAGCCGGAAAACAGAATCAGACCGGCTGTGCCGGAAGCACCATTGTTTATCCGCTGACTTATGCTGCGTTGGGAGGATTTAGCGGCAGTACCACGCTCAGCGCGACCGGAAACCCTGCAGGAACAACTGTGACTTTTTCTCCAAATCCTGTAAGTGCCGGTGGTGCTGTTACTATGACAATCTCTAATACCGCCGGGATGGCAGAGGGTGTATATCCAATCGTAGTTAGTGCAACTTCAGGCGCAACGACCAAAACGGCAAACCTATATCTAAGCGTTATTGAAGCGCTTTTTACACCTATCAGTTTGACGAGTCCTGCAAACCTTGCAAGCAATCAGGAAACGAATGTGGTTTTGAACTGGCTGGAAGACCCATTTAATGCCGATAGCTACGATATACAAGTGGCAACAGACTCGAATTTTGTTAATTTAGTACACAATCAAACAGTAACATCAAGTGGATTCGACACTGCATTGAATGCCAATACAACTTACTTCTGGCGGGTAAGGCCAAGACAAAGTGCCTGCACCGGAAACTATTCCAGTACTTTCCAGTTCACGACAGGAAATTTGGGAATAGATGACAAATCACTTTTCAGTTTTAATGTCTCTCCGAATCCGAATAATGGTACTTTCAACATCCGTTCTGACAGGTTTACCGCAAAAGAAATCCAGGTGATGGTTTACGACATGCGCGGAAGGATAATATTTGAACAGAATTATTCCGGAAACGGAAATTTCAACGAAAGCATACAGCTTAAAAATGCACAGGCCGGTGTTTACCTGCTTTCTGTTTCAGACGGTCAGCATAAAGGCGTAAAAAGGATTGTAGTAAAATAAATTGTAAACTGATACCAGGGCGCTTTCAATTCATTGAAGGCGCCCTTTTTTATTCCCATATAATATGTCTGACAAAATTCGCTGTGGTTGGTGTGCCAATGATGCCCTTTATGAGAAATATCACGATGAAGAATGGGGAGTACCTGTTTACGACGATCAGAAAATATTCGAATTCCTGATCCTTGAAACCTTTCAGGCCGGACTAAGCTGGATTACCATTCTGCGCAAGCGTGAAAATTTTAAAAAGGCTTTCGATAACTTCGACTATAAGAAAGTTGCAAAATACGATGAGAACAAAATGCAGGAATTGATGCTGGATGCGGGTATTATCCGCAATCAGTTAAAGATTAGAGCTGCCGTTTCAAATGCCGTCGCTTTTATGGAAGTACAAAAAGAATTTGGAACATTCAGTAAATACATCTGGGGTTTTGTAGACCACAAACCTATCGTCAATACATTACGTGGTTTGTCACAAATACAGGCAACCACGCCAATCTCAGATGCCCTTAGTAAAGATTTGAAGAAACGCGGATTTAAGTTTGTCGGATCCACTGTAGTGTATGCCCACATGCAGGCTACAGGGATGGTTGACGACCATATTGACAGCTGCTGGAAAAAAACAAAAGCCCTTTAGGTTCCTGAAAGTATGCCCATAAATTGTTGTCTCGGAATTTCACGACAGCCAAGACTCTCCAAATGTTCATTATACACCTGGCAGTCGATTAGCTTATAGCTTTTTGCCAACTCAAAAAAAGCCACTTTTGACGCGTTGGGAACAATTGAAAACATGCTTTCTCCTGAAAACACCTGCCCAAGATCAACACCGTAAAGTCCGCCTGCCAGTTTCCCTTCAAACCATACTTCAATAGATTTCGCCATACCTTCATCATGAAGTTTGCAATAGGCCTCCATCATTTCTTTCGAAATCCATGAACCGTTCTGGTCTGGGCGGAATATTTTCCGGCAATTGAAAATTACCGCTTCAAAATCGTGATTGTGCGTAACCTTAAAACGATTTTTACTTAAGATACTTCGCATGCTTTTTGAAACCTTAAGCTCCTCGGGAAAAAGCACCATCCTTTGCGGAGGCGCCCACCAGATGATGGGCTCGTCTTCGTTAAACCATGGAAAAATACCGCTTTTGTACGCGAGTTTAAGCCGTTCGACAGAAAGATCGCCGCCGAGCGCAACAACTCCGAACTTATCCGCTTTTTCAACGGG
>CALRKC020000339.1:0-3713 GCA_943367895.1 Erythrobacter sanguineus
TAGCCAAGTTGCCGGAACTTATTACAAATAAGGTTATTGGACAAAACGATGCTGTGCTAAAAATTGCACGTTCCATTCAAAGAAACCGCGCCGGATTAAAGGATCCAAACCGTCCAATTGGCTCGTTCATATTCCTTGGACAGACCGGGGTTGGAAAAACACAACTGGCCAAAGTTCTCGCCAAAGAATTATTCGATTCTGAAGATGCGTTAGTCCGTATCGATATGAGTGAATACATGGAGAAATTTGCTATTTCGAGGCTGGTCGGTGCACCTCCGGGATACGTAGGTTATGAAGAAGGCGGACAGCTTACAGAAAAAGTAAGAAGAAAGCCATACTGTGTAGTCCTTCTGGATGAGATTGAAAAAGCACACCCTGATGTTTTTAACATGATGCTTCAGGTATTGGATGATGGCTACTTAACAGACAGCCTTGGCCGAAAAATCGATTTTAAGAATACTATTATCATCATGACCTCGAATATCGGAGCGAGACAATTAAAAGACTTTGGTCAGGGTGTTGGCTTTGGAACTTCAGCGAAGATCTCCCAGGCTGATGAGCATTCTAAAAGTGTTATTGAAAATGCGCTTAAGAAATCATTTGCACCGGAATTCCTGAACAGGATTGATGATGTGATTGTGTTCAATCCATTGGAAAAACATGATATTGATCAGATTATTGAAATTGAATTGAGAAAGCTGTATGCCAGAATCGCTGATTTGGGCTATAAGCTGAATCTTTCAGATAAAGCGAAAGCATTTATTGCTGATAAGGGTTTTGACAAGCAGTTTGGCGCAAGGCCACTAAAAAGGGCTATCCAGAAATATGTCGAAGATGCTTTGGCAGAAGAAATCATCACTTCCAAGATTGGTAACGGCGATGAAATCTTTATGGACCTTGAGGATGATACCGCTCAGGAACTGACAGTTAAAGTGCAGAAAGCCGAAGAGCCAACAAATTAAAATAAAAGCTTAACAATTTGGAAACCCCTGAAGCAAAATTTCAGGGGTTTTTCTTTTTATAATTGTTGATTCAACATACATTTGATAATAAAATAAGTGCCCAAATAATGCAAGCAGAAAAAGCAATCGTTGGAAGTGAGGAATGGTGCTCCTTCCCTGCCCTTGGAATCCCAACTATCAAAGCGCGTGTCGATTCCGGCGCCAAAACTTCCGCCTTACACGCCATCAATATTGCGCCATTTATCAAGAATGGCGAAAACTGGGTGAAATTTGATGTAAATCCGATACAAAATAACGTCAAGACTGTTATTCACTGCGAATCAAAACTTATTGATAAACGCGTCGTTAAAAGCTCCAGCGGTTTCCGTGAACAGCGTTATGTCATCGGTTCCGAGCTCGAAATCGGCGGCAAAAGATGGCAGATTGAAATCACCCTGACCAACAGAGATTCGATGGGGTTCCGCATGCTCCTGGGACGTGAAGCCATGAGCGGCCGCATACTCGTTGATCCTGAGGAAAAATATGTATTGGGCGAGCCAACTTCAGATAGTTTAAAAGAAATTTACAAAGCGGCTGTTACGCGACAGGGAGGCTTACGTATTGGCGTTTTGGCCAGTAATCCTGAATTGTACAGCAACAAACGCATTATGGAAGCCGGGGAAATGCGGGGCCACGAAATGCACTTCCTGAGCATCAAGGAATGTTACATGAAGCTCGATGCAACCACTCCGGAGATTCATTACCGCGGCGGACGGGTGCTTGATGATTTTGACGCCATTATTCCGCGAATCAGGCCCAGCATTACTTTCTATGGGTGTGCACTGACGAGACAATTCGAGGCATTAAAAGTGTACTGCCTCAATTCTGCAGCGGCGATTACACAGTCACGCGATAAGTTATTTTCGCTTCAGCTGTTATTGAATCATGGTGTTGATATTCCGACGACCGGATTTGCGAACTCACCATTGGACACCAACGACCTGATTAAGATGGTTGGCGGCCCTCCGATTATCGTAAAACTTTTAGAAGGCACACAAGGAAAAGGTGTCGTTTTAGCCGAGACGAAAAAAGCGGCCGAAAGTGTCATTAACGCGTTCAAAAGCCTGAACGCAAACATATTGGTACAGGAATTTATCAAAGAGGCAAACGGGAAAGACATCCGTTGTTTCGTAATTGACGGCAAAGTTGTCGCTGCGATCCAAAGAGAGGCATTACCGGGTGAATTCCGCGCCAATATTCATTTAGGCGGCACCGCTTCAGTCGTAAAGATCACCCCGGAGGAAAAAAAGATTGCTATAAAAGCCGCGAAAGCAATGGACTTGAAGGTTGCCGGTGTTGATATCATACGCTCGGCGAAAGGACCGCTGCTGCTTGAAGTCAATTCATCTCCCGGTCTCGAGGGTATTGAAGGTGCGACCAATAAAGATATTGCAGGGGAAATGATTCTTGCCATTGAAGCCCATTTTAAGCACAAGCCGCCGAAAAAAAGGACGAATGAATCCGTATCTTGACATAGCGCTTCGAAGCGTTGCAGTCTATATATTTATGCTGCTGGCATTGCGCATCTTCGGTAAAAAAGAACTGTCGCAACTGAATACCGCAGATGTCGTCTTAATACTGCTGATTAGCAACTCCGTTCAGAATGCGATGGTCGGATCCGACAGTACGCTATGGGGCGGACTTTGTGCAGCCTTTGTTTTGTTTGGGTTAAATTTCATTGTAAAAAAACTGATTTACCGCTATAAAAGCATCGGGAAACTATTTCAGGAAAAGCCGCAGCTTTTGATCCATAACGGTAAACCCGATTACAAGGCATTATCCCGTGAAAATATCACACATGACGAGCTGATGGAGGCAATCCACGAACACGGTATCGAATATATTAAGGATGTGAAGCTGGCCATACTGGAGATGGATGGGACTATCAGTATTATTTCCGGTGAAAAAAGTCTGACACAAACCCATTATAAACGGAATAAAAACCACAGAAATCTGAGCCGAAGGTCTTAATTTTGTGGTTTTGGATGTAATATCGGCGTAAAATCAATGAAGGTGTTGGTATTGTCAAAAAACATATAACTATTCACCACCGTATCTTTATCTTCGAGAACAAAAACCTGTGCCTGATAAAAAACTTTTTTTCCGGCTGCAGCCTTCAGCTTTTCATAGGTTGCTTTCTTCACGGTGTGTCGGTGTAACTCCTGATTGCATTCCGGGGATATACAAGGAATCATATTCGCAATCATAAAATCAGATTTTTTTGACAGGATATCATAAACGTTTGTAGCCGGAATCTCTGTAATATTAATTTCAGCTTTATCAGCATATTTTACCGCACTGTCCATCTTTCTCAGTTGCTCACGAACGGCTCTTTCCTGTTCACTGTACTTCGAATCAGAGCACGAAAACATAGAAACCGCGCAAACCAGCAGTAATATTTTTTTCATGTATTTGGAATTTTCCCAAAAGTACATTTTTTTCAAAATAAAAGAGAGGCACTTTGTTTAAAAGGCCTCTCTATCGCAGCGTATTTAATGTAACCGGCTGTTAACGTTGACAGTACTTCGCGATTTAAAAAGTTACCTTTCTCTGGATAAACCCAATGAACTGTACCTTTCTTATCATCAATTTCGCTACATTATAAAGCTACAAAATATTGATTACCAATACAGTTCAAAAACGGATTTTGTGTTTTATTTAACATTTAATCTTTTGGTTTTCTGATACTTAGAAAGGCTTTTCCTATATTTT
>CALRKC020000340.1:0-3711 GCA_943367895.1 Erythrobacter sanguineus
TTTTCCTCAAACTTAGCGTCTTTCGGAATCGCGCCAATCGAGGCATAAAATTCCTTTGGTGTCCCCTTTTGCACCTTTACGGTAAACGCGTTCTCATCGATGCTGTGCAGGACAATATCCTTATCGCATACGGTTTGCATCTTTAACGTATCACGCGTATGCAGCCCTTCAAAAAAAACATCGATGGTTTTCCGGATTTCGGGATCCTGTGACTTGGTTTGGGATAAGGCGATATGACAAAAAACGAACAATAATAAGGTAAAAGTTCTTTTCATTTTTTTGAGATTTGAAACCAAATTTAGTATAAAAATACAAATTCAGGATTCAAAAACCATGCAATAATATATTATGACAACAAAGCTTTCATTACTTTTACACTCCTAAAACATAACCTATGTCCGTAGCCAAAAAAGATTACAAAAAAATAACCACAAAATCACTGGTCGAAATGAAAGCCAACGGTGAAAAGATCTCGATGCTTACCGCGTATGATTTTACGATGGCCAAGATCGTGGATACCGCCGGTGTTGATGTCATCCTGGTAGGAGATTCCGCCTCAAATGTGATGGCGGGACATGAAACCACATTGCCCATCACGCTGGACCAGATGATTTACCATGCCTCATCGGTGATCCGTGCGGTGGACAGGGCTTTGGTTGTGGTAGACCTGCCATTTGGGAGCTACCAGTCCGATCCCAAGGAAGCTTTGCGTTCATCAATCAGGATCATGAAGGAAAGCGGCGGGCATGCTGTCAAGCTGGAAGGCGGGAGTGAAATTAAGGATTCAATTAAAAAGATACTGAATGCCGGGATACCGGTAATGGGACATTTGGGGCTTACGCCGCAGTCCATTTATAAGTTTGGCACCTACACGGTACGTGCGAAGGAAGACGCCGAAGCCGAAAAGCTGGTCGAGGATGCCATATTACTGGAAAAGTTAGGCTGTTTTGCGTTGGTGCTCGAAAAGATTCCGGCGCATCTGGCGGAAAGGGTGGCCAAAAGCATTTCAATACCGGTGATCGGGATTGGTGCGGGCGGCGGTGTCGACGGACAGGTATTGGTGATCCATGATATGCTGGGCATGAACAATGAGTTCAGTCCGCGCTTTTTAAGAAGATACCTTAATTTGTACGAGCAGATGACGGACGCGATTGCGACGTATGTCAAAGATGTGAAGGATAAGGACTTTCCGAATGAAAAGGAGCAGTATTGATGGAGATACCTGCGGGCTTTTTACTTCTTTGACTTATTGGACTTCTTTGACTTATTGGACTTGTTAGACTTGTTAGACTTCTTAGACTTTTTAGACTGCTTAGACTGCTTAGACTTTGAAAATAACTATGCGTATGCACAGGTCATTCGTACCGCTAAGTAGTCTAAAGCGTAGCGTGTCTAAAAATCTAAGAAGTCTGATGATATTCAAAGTCCAAGAAGTCTATAGCGTAGCGTGTCTAAAAATCTAAGAAGTCTAAAACGTAGCGTGTCTAAAAATCTATCAGGTCTAAAGCATCGCGTGTCTAAAAATCTAAGAAGTCAAAAAATTAAACGCCATAAAAACAATTGTATGCACCGATTTAAAAAATTACAAGCCTGGAAACAAAGTAGAGCATTTTGTAAAGATGTTTATGAACTGACATCATCCTTTCCTAACGAAGAAAGATTTGGACTGACCAATCAATTAAGAAGAGCCGCTGTATCAATTCCGTCAAATATAGCCGAAGGATCATCAAGAAACTCTAATAAAGATTTTGCACGATTCTTAGCAATGGCTATGGGGTCTGCCTATGAAATTGAAACACAAATATTAATCGCTACTGATTTAAAATTTGTAACTACGGAAAATTCAGAGTTATTAATCACTAAATTAGATAATATAATAAGGATGATTTCGAGGTTTCGTGCCACGCTAAAATAATAATTCATTACAAAGTCTAAGAATTTTAAAGCATAGCGAGTCTAAAAAGCTAACAAGTCCGACAGTACATTCAAAGTCTAAGAAGTCTAAAGCATCGCGTGTCTAAAAATCCAACAACTCCAACAATCTAAAAACCAAAGGCGTGTCTAACAATCCAAAAACACTTTCCACCAAATCAAACCTCAAAATACTCTACGAAGACAACCACCTTATCGTCGTAAACAAACGCGTGGGTGACATTGTTCAGGGTGATAAAACCGGTGACAAGCCGTTAAGCGATGTGGTGAAAGCGTACATCAAGGAAAAATACAACAAACCCGGCGAGGTTTTTCTCGGGGTAGTACACCGTCTGGACCGTCCGACTACAGGCATTGTGGTTTTTGCGCGTACGTCAAAAGCGCTGACCAGGCTTAACGAATTGTTTAAGAATCGGGAAACACGGAAAACCTATTGGGCGGTCGTAAAGAATAAGCCGCCAAAACAGCAGGACAAGCTGGTCCATTTCCTGAAACGCAACGAAAAAAACAACACCTCAAAAGCGTTACTGAAGGAAGTCCCGGACAGCAAGCCGGCAAGCCTTGATTACTTTATTATCAAAGAATTGCAGCATTATACCGCGCTCGAGATCGCATTGCATACCGGCAGGCACCACCAAATCAGGGCCCAACTGTCTGCAATCGGATCGCCGATAAAAGGAGACCTCAAATATGGTGCGGAGCGCAGTAATCCTGACGGAGGCATTCATCTTCACGCCCGAAAACTGGAATTCATACACCCTGTTTCCAAAGAACCCCTGGTTATTGTAGCCGATGCGCCTGATGATGCCATTTGGAACGCAATCTGAAATGATTCTAAAATGACGGTGAATTTTATTAAATCTGCTATAAACACAAGCAGTTTTTATATATTTGAGAAAATAAAACACCTACCTTATGAGAAAAATTACGCTATTACTTTGTGCATTTTTTGTACTGCCTGCCGTGGCGCAGGAACATTTTTCAGGACTTGCCACTTCAAAACGCGTGGGAATCCTGAATGGAAACATGAACCCTTCAGAGTTTGCCAACCTCGGCAGCCGTTTTGAAGTACAGCTTTTCGGCCTTAGTGTAAATGCTTCCAGCAATAAAGTCGGCTTTAGCGATATCGTTGACGGCAAAGATCTTGAAAAGCTCATTTTTTCAGGAAGCGAGCCGGTAGATTTCACAACAAACGCTGAAATCGTATTGCCCGGATTTGCCTTTAAGGCATTTGGATGGGGATTCGGGATATCCGCCGGAGGCCATATCACCGCGAATGTGATTGATGTGGATTCTGAATTGGGAAGGGCAGTAATTGATAACGACCTCGATCCTACTACCGCGGCAGCGATTATCACCAAATCAGGTAACCAACGTGTCAATGCGACAGTTTGGGGAGAAGTGGGGTTTTCGGCTGCCCGAAAAATATACGCCAATACGAATCACCGCCTGAATGGAGGTCTTACCTTAAAACTGTTGTTCCCGGGCTCGTATGCTAACATTGGTGCCGGAGGCTTTTCGGGGACAATCGATTATTCTTCGGGAAATCCGGTACTTAGAAACGGACAGGCCAACGTGAATATCGCCTACTCCGGTAATTTTGCAGACAGCTTTACCGATTCAAGTGACTACACCAGTTCGTTATTCGGACAGCTGAAAGGCATGGCGACTGATATCGGTTTTGATTACCAGTGGAAGCCAAACGGCAATTCTTATAAGCTTAAAGCCGGTATCGCGATTAAGAATATGGGAAGCATGACGTTTAAGTCTGATGATAAC
>CALRKC020000341.1:0-3710 GCA_943367895.1 Erythrobacter sanguineus
TGAAGCTGCTCAAGGCTGGGGTGTTTTTGAGGATGTTTTTTGTCCGAAAGAAGAAACATTCGCATTCCTGCAGGACGTGCTTTCAGAGGTAATGGAATTGTTCCCGTCCGAATATATTCACATTGGCGGTGATGAATGCCCAAAAACACGCTGGAAAGCCTGCGCACATTGTCAGGGATTGATCAAAAGCCTGGGATTGAAAGACGAACATGAACTGCAAAGTTATTTCATTACACGTATTGAAAAATATGTGAATTCAAAAGGCAGGAAAATCATAGGCTGGGACGAAATCCTTGAAGGCGGGCTCGCGCCGAATGCTGCTGTCATGAGCTGGCGGGGTACGGAAGGTGGTATTGCTGCTGCAAAAATGAACCACGATGTGGTCATGTCACCCGGTTCACATTGTTATTTTGACCAATACCAGGCCGATGCAAAAACACAGCCGTTGGCGATAGGCGGACTGATTACTTTGGAAAAAGTATACTCGTTTAACCCAATTCCGGAAGCACTTTCCGATGCGGAAGCCAGATACATCCTTGGGGCGCAGGCAAACGTTTGGACAGAGTACATTCCAACAGAAGGTCATCTTGAATACATGGTGTTTCCGCGGATTTCAGCCCTGGCAGAGGTGCTTTGGGGAACGTCGGATACAGGAAAATACGATGACTTTATGAAAAGGCTTTCGCCGCACCTTAAGTTGCTTGACAAATGGGGTGTAAATTATTGTAAGGCGTCTTTTGGGAAAAATTAAATTTTTAGAATAAACCGTTAATTTCAGCATTGATACGGTCCAGGATGCCGCCCAGGTCCTCAGGATTGTTGACGAAATCAATGTTGTCGACATCTATAATCAGCAATTTTCCTTTATTATAGGTCTGAATCCAGGCTTCGTAACGCTCGTTCAGCCTGCTGAGATAATCGATTGAAATTGAATTCTCATAATCGCGGCCACGTTTGTGTATCTGTCCCACAAGATTCGGAATGGAGCTTCTCAGGTAAATTAACAAATCAGGTGCTTTTACCAGGCTTTCCATCAGTTCAAAAAGGGAAGAATAATTCTGGAAATCCCGATTGGTCATTAGCCCCATGGCATGCAGGTTCGGTGCAAAAATGTGTGCATCTTCATAAATCGTTCTGTCCTGAATGATTTTTTTACCACTTTCACGAATTTGTAGAATCTGACGGAAGCGGCTATTCAGGAAATATATCTGCAGGTTAAACGACCAGCGCTCCATCTGATGGTAAAAATCATCGAGGTAAGGATTGTCGACGACATCTTCATAATGTGGTTCCCATTTGAAATGCTTGGCCAGCAAGCGTGTAAGAGTGGTTTTTCCGGCGCCAATGTTTCCTGCGACTGCTATGTGCATTATGGTATGTAGATTTTATAATTCGTAATTCCCTGATTGGTAAAAATAGATAAAATTTGGTCTTTGAAAAAAAAACTTTGGTTGCTTTTATCAATATTTTCAATCGCATATTTTTTGTCTTTTTTCAGGTCATATAAAAACAATTCACCGCCGGCGGAAAACAGCAGCGTGTTTTTTCCGGCGAATACAAAACGGTCTCCCTGAGGGATTTTTCCAAGACGCTGCACTTTACCATAAACATCGCAGCTGAACCAAACACCCTGATCGTCAATCCATTGAAAATCATTAAAGTTGTTTTCATAAACCCGTATACTGCCGTTGATGGGCGGTGCAATAAAGGAAAAGGTATTTTTCAGGTAGTCGAACAAACCGAGCTGTTGGGTGAGGCTGTTGTAGACCCAAAACCTGTTTTGTGACGCCATCCCCGCTGCAGTAACGATGAGCGGTTCCGGCATCTCAGAGAAGTTAATTTTCTGCGTCTCATTCAGTTGGTTGTCCACTGTTACGATTGTATTGAAATCCTCGTAAAAAAGCATGATTTTCAATGGGTTCTGAATGTCAACACGCTTGATTTTTCCCAAAGAGAGGTTTTTGTACTCCAGTGATTTTCCATCGGCCATTTTATGGAAAACATTGTCTGTTATGAAATACAGCGCCCCGAAATTATCATATCCTATAAATAAGTCCGCTGAAATTTCCATGCCTCCCACCAACGAAGCGATAATTTTTTCCTGTGAAAATCCAGAAGAAAAAAAGAGTAATGCCAGTAAAGCGATTGTATTTTTCATGAGCCTGCCAAATTACAAAAAAGTAAATCAATCGTAATCTGTTATTTAACAAAAGATTTGTAACAAAAGCAAAGACCTTTCGCCATATTTGCAGACATTTCAAAAAACAATTTATCATGACAACGAACTTCCTGAAATCCTGTTTAATGCTTTTTTTATGTTTATGCTTTGCCCCGATGTTTGCGCAGAAGGAATTCCAGGGCATGGCGGTTTATGAATCCAAGACGAGCACCGGTGAATTCAAGTCCAGAATGAGTGAAAACAAAGAAATCACTCCGGAAATGCAGAAAATGATCGAGGAGCGCATGAAGAAAATGTTTGAAAAGACTTTCATCCTAAACTTTGATAAATCGGCTTCAATTTATAAAGAAGAGGAAAAGTTGGACGAACCCGGACAAAATGGTGGGATGAGGATGATGAGTTCGTTTATGGGCGGTGGCGGAACCTACTACAAGAATATAAAGGAAAAGACCTACACGGTAGATAAGGAATTTATGGGGAAGGAGTTTCTGGTAAAAGATTCTCTGCCTAAACTGAGCTGGAAGATGGAAAGTGAAACCAGACAAATAGGCGGCTACACCTGTTACAAAGCAACTGCGTTGATGCCGGCGAGCAAGACCGATTTCAAAAATTACAGGCTTAAGAAAAAAGACGAAAATAAAAAAGACGACGAAGCGAAAAAGGAAGAGCCGAAGAAAACCAATTTCATGGATGATATCGAATTGCCGACGGAAATCCTGATTACAGCCTGGTATACGCCTGAAATTCCCGTGAGTCAGGGGCCTGATAATTATTGGGGATTACCGGGATTAATCCTCGAGGTTAATGATGGGAAAACCACTATCTTATGCTCAAAAATCGTCATCAACCCCAAAGATAAAGCCGAAATTAAGGCGCCAAAAAACGGCAAGGAAGTTTCCCAGAAGGAGTACGATGACATTGTCCTGAAAAAAATGGATGAATTGAAGGATATGGGCGGACAGGGCGGCAACAGGATGCAATTCAGGATGCGCGATTAATTTTCTTTCTCCCAAACAAAAACTACATGAAAAAAATCCTGTTGATGTTTGTGCTCATTACTTTCGGAGCGCAGGCACAAATCATAAAGATGGAAGGTGCCATAACCGACGCCGCGGCCCTGCCTATGGAAATGGCAAACGTTATGGCGGTAAATCTCGAAACCAAAGCCATGGATTCGTATTCGATTACCAATGATAAAGGAAAGTTTCAGCTTGCCTTGAAGCCGAATACCTCGTACAGCATCAAGATCAGCTATATTGGGTTTAAGCCTGTCGAACTCTCGATCAATACCACTACAGAAAATATTGTGAAAAATGTTACACTGGAAGAAGGCAATACACTGGACGAAGTCGAAATTGTACGTGAAATGCCGGTATCAATCAAAGGCGATACGATAGTGTATAACGCAGATTCGTTTACAAGCGGTACCGAAAAAAAGCTTGAAGATGTGCTCAAGAAACTGCCGGGTGTAGAGGTTAACGCCGACGGAGAAGTGGAAGTCGAAGGCAAGAAGGTCCAGAAACTGATGGTC
>CALRKC020000342.1:0-3709 GCA_943367895.1 Erythrobacter sanguineus
GCTACTGATTACATTGGTTTCAGATGTGCCATGTCAAGAGTAGGTCCTAAATCTGACAAAAAGAAGAGAGCGAGAAATTAATTTTTCTACTACAATAAACTTAAAAGCCCTTGCAAAAGGGCTTTTATTTTTTTTAAATTTACCCAATGGACATTCAGGATATTCACAGGCTTTTTTTACAGTGCAGTACACTTTCCATCGATACCCGCCGAATCGAACACAATTGCCTTTTTGTAGCTATAAAAGGAGATCGCTTTGATGCGAATACATTCGCGACCGAGGCGTTGGCAAAAGGGGCGTTATACGTATTGATAGACAATAAAGACTATTATATAAATGAAAGAACCATACTGGTCAATAACACGCTTTCAACTTTACAGGAACTGGCAAAGTTCCACCGGAAGTTTCTGGGTATCCCCATAGTAGCCCTAACCGGGAGTAATGGCAAAACGACCACTAAAGAACTGATTAATGCGGTCCTTTCAAAAAGATTCAACACCAAAGCGACTATAGGAAACCTGAACAACCATATCGGCGTTCCACTGACACTGCTTTCTTTTGATGAAAATACTGAAATGGGTATTGTTGAAATAGGTGCCAACCACCAAAAAGAAATCGCGTTCCTATGCTCCATCGCCGCTCCTGATTATGGTTACATTACTAACTTCGGGAAAGCCCATCTGGAGGGTTTCGGAGGGATTGAAGGGGTAATAAAAGGCAAAAGCGAAATGTATGACTACCTCACCGCGAATAAGAAAGCTGCTTTTGTGAACCTAAATGATCCTATACAAACAGCACGCACGAAGGGAATCCGAACCATAACGTTTGGTGAAAATGAACCTGAAGCATTTCTAAACATTGACCGAACCACTGCAAACCCGTTGGTCAAAATCAATTACAACGCCACCGAAATCCAATCACATCTTATTGGTTTATACAACGCCAATAACATCTATGCAGCAATAACTATTGGAAAGTATTTTGGCATAGGCGATGCTGAAATAAGGGAAGCAATTGAAAATTATATCCCGCAAAACAACCGTTCACAAATCATAACCAAAAACTCAAACGAAATCATACTGGACGCCTATAATGCCAACCCAAGCAGTATGAAAGTCGCAATAGAGAACTTTGTACAGCTCGACAAACCGAACAAAATTCTGTTTTTGGGCGATATGTTTGAATTAGGAACTGAAAGTAATTCTGAGCATCAAAAGATTGTGGCGATGCTCGAAGAAAACAATACGATAACTTGCTACTTCATTGGCAAAGACTTTTTTAACCATAAAATAGAAGCCGCAACACTGTACTTTTATGAAAGCTTCGAAGATCTGTCGCGAGATAAAAGACTAAAAAAAATCCATGACAGCCTGATCCTGATCAAAGGCTCACGCGGCATGGCCCTGGAAAGAATTTTAGAATTGCTTCCTGCTTAAATACTCATCAGGAATCCAATAAGATTCTCCTTTTTATTCAGCCCTAATTTTTTACGCAGCCTGTAGCGCGCCAACTCTACGCCTCCATTCGAAATATTCATAATCTCGGCAATTTCCTTCGTGGACATATTCATCAGCAGATAGGTGGAAAGATCCATCTCACGAGGAGAGATCGTAGGGTATTTCTCCTTCAGCCTTTTCAGGAAATCGAAATGCACGTTCTTAATGTGTTTTTCAAGATCTTTCCAGCTTTTATCCGTATTGACTTCCTTGATAATGCTTTTATTCAATTTATTAAACTGGAACTTGACCGAATCGTCTAAAGTTTCCGCATCAATATCCTTCAGTTTATTTATAATCCCATTAAGTATCTTATTCTTCTTGACAACCTGCAGTGAATTGTTGACCAGCTCCTTGTCCTTGGCCAGAATCCTGATTTGCAGCTTATCATTTTTCAACTTTTCGATTTCCTTCTCCAACTCATACTGTTCCTGGCGTATTTTGGCTTCGCGCTCAAGATAAAGTCTGCGTTGTTCGACGGTTTCGTAGTACTTGTTTTTACGGATTTTCATCCTGATGCGATGCCGGATCAAATATACTGAAACAGCGATGAGCAAGACGTAAAAGACATAGGCCAAAGGATGGCGATAAAAAGGAGGGGCAACCGTAAATGAAAATACCGCAGGTTCTGACTCGACACCATAGCTATTCCTCACTCTCACCTTCATCCTGTAATCATCCTCATGAAGGTTGGTATACTCCTTCATTGAGATCGTGGACCACTGGCTCCAAGCCTCGTCAAAACCTTCAAGCTGATAACTGTATTCCAGGTGTTCAATATCTTCATACGTAGGCGATGAAAAAGTAAATTTTACATTATTTGATCTGTAGGGTACATTATAGTTTTTAGACGCCTTTCCCCCATTCCCAATGAAAATCGTGTCGCCCGGAAATAAAAAACTCCTTATAAACGCCTTTGGCTTGGTAACAAAATCATTTCGCGAGCTTAGATCATAATGGGCAAGCCCATCGGTCAGGCCGATAAAAATATTGTTACTGCTGACGGTATTCACTGAAGGATAATCATTTACTAAATTTCCGGTAAGATTAGAAAAAGGGGCAATGTTGTTTTTGTATTTGCCGTCAGGCTGCCTCATTAAGGCACCAATTGACTCCTTAAAAGTGTACCACAGATTTCCGCGACTGTCTTCAATAAGATGCCTGAATTTCGGGATATTGGCAAAAAGCCGACTCATTTTCTCGTCCTCATAGAAAAGATCCTGTTCATAAGAGTATTTAAAGAAACGATTCTGTGTCTGAAAATACACCTTACCGCCAATCCCCTGAACACTTCCTATACCTTTAAGAGATGGCACAAGGCTGCTATGTCGTTTCACATTGGCAAATTTACGCAAATCAGGCGCAAGGGTTAACTGGTATAAATCGTTGTCTTTCTTAAGCCACACGGTCTGCGGATCAACCTCGAATGTACTTGCCGAAGTTTCAATTCCTGAAAGCGTTGTATTGAAAACCCATCCGGAAGGCCGCTTTTCAAAAACGCCGAAGCCACTATAATTAGCGCCAATCAAAAAATTGGGTTTGCCTGGGATCTTTTTAAATCCCCAATAACCATTCGAATGCAGAACATTGGATAATCTCCCCTTACTTATAAGCATTGCCCCGCGATTATGCCCACAAAACAACTGCCCGTCGATGACCTGGATGTTCCACGCCTGCCCGGTCGTCCCCTCCACCAATGTGAAGGTATCCTCTCTAAATGGGCCGTTTAACGTATGATAGAACAACCCTCTATTGGTTGCCACATACAAAAAGCCATCGTACAAAACCGACGCATATACGGTACTTAAATCATAACTAAATCCAAAGTATGTAAAAGGTGCATTTTCATTCACAAAGGTCACCCCATTGTCAAGCCCAAGCCAAACATTACTCTTATTGTCCACAAAAGAAGACAATACAGTATTATTTTGCATGCCTTTCTTATGATTAAGATGCTGGATAATAGTCCCTGTTTTATCACATATAATTATCCCGTCGAGTACTGAATTCACAACAATGAACCCATCTCTAATCAGTGTACAACCAAGCGAGCTATTCTTCAGGACAAAATTATTTGCTTCATTCAGCCAAGGCGTCAATACACCATTATTATAGAGAAAAAGGCCCTTATCAAGCGTAGCTATTAAGAGCTGCTGCTGGTCAAAAGGAATAATACTCCAAATTTCAGTATTGTTAAAAAATGCCGTGTTTTT
>CALRKC020000343.1:0-3690 GCA_943367895.1 Erythrobacter sanguineus
CCTTGCAATCCCGTTGATCGCCATCATGAAGGTCATTTTTGATCGTATCGATTTCCTGGAGCCCTGGGGCTATCTCGTTGGTGATGATTTGCCAAAGACATATCAATGGCGGAAAATGAAATTCCCTTTATACAACTATGAAAACAGTGCTACGGTACATGTTGCTGCAGAAATTAAAAAACCTCTGTTTACTGTCACATCAACAGTACCTGAGGCCAAAACAGAAGATAAACCGAACAACCAGTCTGAAAAATTATGACGAAAATTATACCCTTACAAAAGATTGGCCGTTACGCAAGGAAAAAGACGATTGATGTCACAGACAGCAGTTTCAGCCAGAGCAATAAATTTAAAAAGTTTGCGGTAAATACCGCCGATGCCGGTCTATTCCTGGTCAGCGTCATCAAAAATACCTTTTCAAGAGGGTTTGAATTTCGTGAATTTGCGAAACAGTGTTTCGAAATCGGAAACAAATCCCTGCCGCTCATATCCGTTACCGGTGTTATTATTGGGCTCGTACTGACCATTCAATCCCGACCTGTTTTGGTTGATTTTGGCGCAGAAACGATGCTTCCGGGAATGGTTGCAATTTCCATAATCAGGGAAATGGGGCCGGTAATCTGCGCGCTGATCTGTGCCGGAAAAATCGGTTCCGGAATGGGTGCCGAAATCGGTTCTATGCGTGTTACCGAACAGATTGATGCCATGGAAGTTTCCTCTACAAACCCAATACGATACCTAATCGTCCCACGTGTACTTGCTGCAACACTGATGTTACCCATTCTTGTGCTGTATGCCGATGCACTGGGTATACTTGGCAGTTGGGCCGGAGCCAATATAAAAGGCGATGTAAGCTTCGTGCTTTTCATTACCCAGGCATTTGGCAATGTGGAGTTTATGGACCTCATACCGGCTATTATTAAAACCTTCTTTTTTGGCGCTGTTATCGGGCTAACCGGATGCTATAAAGGCTATAATGCCGGAAGAGGGACAGAGAGCGTTGGTATCGCCGCAAATTCAGCGGTAGTAATGTCCTCGCTATTAGTCATTGTGGTCGATTTAATCGCCGTACAAATCACCGATATGTTATGAAAACTGAAAAATCAAATACCGAAAACATCATTGAAATACGGAACCTCTATAAAGGGTTCGGCGGCCTGCAGGTGCTCGATGATTTGTCATTTGAACTCCGCCGCGGTGAAAACCTGGTAATCCTCGGGAAATCCGGTACCGGAAAGTCGGTTACCATCAAATGCATCGTGCGACTGCTTGATGCCGATTCGGGAGTCATCAATGTACTGGGCCGGGACGTCAATAAATTAAAGGAGAAAGAACTGAATGAAGTACGCCAGAAAATAGGATTTCTGTTCCAGAGCGGCGCTTTGTACGATTCCATGACAGTAAGGCAAAATCTTGAATTTCCTTTGCGCAGAATCAAGAAAGATTTATCTGAAGCTGAAATCGAGGCTAAAGTGATGGAGGTGCTTGAAAATGTAGGACTGCCCGAAGCGATCGACAAAATGCCCTCAGAGCTTTCCGGCGGTATGCGCAAAAGGATCAGCCTCGCGCGAACCATCATTATCGACCCTGAAATCATGCTTTATGATGAACCAACAACCGGATTGGACCCCGTCACCTCGCACGAAATCAGTCTGCTCATCAATGAAATACAAAAAAAATACAAGACCTCCTCGATTGTCATTACACACGACATTGAATGTGCACGTACTATCGCAAACCGTATGATTATGCTTAAGGAAGGGAAAGTATATAAGGAAGGAAAACCAGAGGAATTCGAAAAGACCGATGATGAGCTCATCAACTCTTATTTTCAAAGTCAAAATATAAAAAATCTAAAAACAACTTAAAAATGGAAGCAGCGAACAACAATTATAAAGTCCGTCTCGGCGTATTCATCATAGTAGGAATTATACTCTTTTTCATGGCCATCTTCATCATCGGAAAGCAGAAAAACATGTTTGATCCGGTTTTTACGCTGACTTCCAACTTCAGGAATGTAAGCGGACTTCAGGTGGGCAATACCGTACGATTTTCAGGGATTAATGTGGGAACAGTAGACAACATCCGTATTTTAAATGACTCCACTGTAAAAGTCAATATGCTGATCAAAAAAGATGTGCAGCGTTTTATTAAAGCTGACAGCCAGGCCGGAATTGGATCTGAAGGAATCATCGGTGATAAAGTAGTGATCCTTTCACAGGGAAGTTCCGACGCTAAAATCGTAAGAGACGGACAGCTTATCGCCTCGTCAGAACCTGTCGAAACGGATGCTATTATGGAAAGTCTGGCCATCACCGCAGATAATGCCGCAGTCGCTTCTGAGGAAATCGCAGACATATTAATTAAAATCAATAAAGGCGAAGGAACACTCGGCCGATTAATTCAGGACAAGCAAATGGCCGAAAACATTGACGCTACCCTGGACAACCTCAAACGAAGCAGTAAAGGCCTGGAGGAAAATATGGAAGCGGCAAAACATAATTTCCTGTTACGCGGATACTTTAAGAAAAAAGAGAAAGCCAAAAAAGAAGCAGCGGAAAAAGCCAAAAAAGCAGCGGAAAAGAAAGCCGCGAAAGCCAAATCGGGAAAATAGTTTGAAGCAATTTGACTTGTTAGGCTTATTAAGGCTGAGGTTAAACGTGTACGAAGTGCATCGTGTCAACGCGTAGCGTGTCTAAAAACCGTCTCCAAAGCCAAATATTATAAACTATAAAAAAAGTTACATAACACAATTTTTTCCTGTCAAACCCATCTTTGTAATGTTAAATTCAACCAATAACAATATGAAAAAGTCAGTCCTGTTTTATAGCCTGATGATCAGTTGCTCGATTACGCTCCTCTCCTGTAAAAACAATGAGGAAAAACTTAAAGACGCACAGATTGACGTCATTCAGGCCCAGAAAAAACTCATTAAGGCGGAAAGCGAGTCGGTAGAGAAATACGAGAAGTACCGCATGAAAATCAGCAAAACGATTACAGACAACGAACTGTCCATTGCCGATCTCAAAATCAAGGCGATTGACGGAACGGTAAGCCAAAAGCAAAAATACAACGAACAGGTAACAGCGCTCGAAGAGAAGAACAACGCGTTGAAGGAAACCCTGAATGCCTACGCTGGCTACGATGCAGACACCTGGGATAACTTTAAAAAAGACATTGATGCCCGCACCGCCGCATTAGAAAAGGATTTTCAGGCCATTAATCGAAAATAAAAACCATAAAAAACTAACTCAAATTTTTAAACACCATGAAAAAGAAGACCGCGATTTTATTTTTATTTGCCAATATGGCATTCCTTACAGGGATGAACGCTCAGGAGACGACTACCGTAACGGATAACAGGGACTCGTTTCGCTTCGGGGTTAAAGCCGGTATTAACCTCTCTAATGTCTACGATGAAGAAAACAATGATTTCGTAGCCGACAATAAGGTTGGATTTGCCGCCGGGGCTTTCCTTACCATTCCGCTGGGCAACGTGCTCGGGTTCCAGCCTGAAGTAATGTATTCAGAAAAAGGATTTAAGTTACAGGGATCGATTCTGGGTAACGATTATGAGTACAAAAGGACAAACACTTACATTGATATCCCGCTGCAATTGCAGATCAAAGCCAGCCCGGTTTTTTCGATACTTGTCGGTCCACAATTTTCTTACCTGATCCAGACGAAGAA
>CALRKC020000344.1:0-3678 GCA_943367895.1 Erythrobacter sanguineus
TCATTTGAAGCAATCGGCGCGAATTCGCCACGTCCGGCTGCGGTCAGGTTCTGTTTGTTGATGGTCTTGTTTTCACCGAGGATATTCACCACGGCTGTGGCGCGCTTTGTTGACAGGTCCCAGTTGTTCTCTACGCCGCCCACTGCTCCGGCGAATTTATCATTGTCGGTATGGCCTTCGATCAATACGCTGATATCGGGGTTTTGTGCCAATACTTTGCCAAGTTCCACAACTGCTTTCTTACCTTCGGCCCCAACAGTCCAGCTCCCGGTTTGGAACAGCAGTTTGTTTTCCATCGACACATAGACCTTTCCGTTTTTCTGTTCAATTGTAAGGCCTTTTCCTTCGAAAGCGTTTAATGCTTTCGAGAGGTTGTCTTTCAGTTTTTTCATGCCGGCTTCTTTAGACGCCATCATTTCTTCGAGCTCGGCAACGCGGTTTGAGCGTTCCTGAAAATCAGCCATGAGCTTGTTGATGCGTTCCTGCTCAGCGGCAAGAGCTTTTTCCTTGGCTTCCAGCTTGGCCAGCAGCTCGCGGTTTTTGGTCATATTTGACTGCAGCGCATCGTCGCTGTTTTTCTCCAAAGCGTTGTATGATGCCTGTAAGGTTTTCATATTGGCGTTTGCTGCGGCAAGCTCAGCCTGTAGCTTATCCCGCTCCGCTTTGGTTTTGTCATACTCCTTCTGCAGGTTAGACTGGTCGATTTCGAGTTTGTTCTTTGCGGCGAGCAAGGTCTCGTTGTTATCGGCGATTTTACGGTTCTCCTTCTTCAGGTCGGCAAATTTATTCTCGAGGTCGGTATAGACCTTTTTTGACACACAGGATGTGGACAAGGCCATAATTAATAGGGCAACGGAAACTTTCTTAATCATTTTTGAAGGTATTTAATAATGTTTTATAGTTCATTTTTCGACAAAAGCCTAGCCCCGATGGAAGCGGCATCCTTTTTTAGCGCTGGTTTCTCTGTCTTGGGATACGGGTTCCGTGAATCGCTAAAAAAGATATAGCGGACAGCGGGATCATGCTCCTAATCAATCTCAGCCAATACCGGGCAATGATCTGAATGCTTTGCATCAGGTAAAATCACGGCACGTGTCAGCCTGTTTTCGATCGTTTTGCTGACCAGTATGTAATCGATACGCCAGCCTTTGTTATTGCCACGTGCCCCGGCACGGTAACTCCACCAGGTATAATTGTGCGGATCTTTGTTGAAATGGCGAAAACTGTCGACAAAGCCACTTTTCATAAAAATATCCAGCCACGAGCGTTCTTCCGGGAGGAATCCTGAAACGGTCTTGTTGCGTACCGGATCATGAATGTCGATTTCCTCGTGGCAGATGTTGTAATCACCACAAATAATCAGGTTGGGTATACGCAAACGCAGGTCGGCTATATAATTATGGAAGTCGTCCATATACATGAATTTATGGCTGAGGCGGTCAATATTGGTTCCCGAAGGCAGGTAAAGGCTCATTACGGAGACATCCTCAAAATCGAGTCGCAGGTTACGGCCTTCAAAATCCATATGTGGAATGCCGGTGCCGTAGACGATATCGCGCGGCTTGATTTTGGAAAGTATTGCTACGCCACTGTAACCTTTCTTCTGTGCCGGATACCAATAGTGATAGTTGTACCCAAGATTTTCGAATTCGTGTACCGGAACCTGATCGGGCGTGGCCTTGATTTCCTGCAGGCAGATCACATCGGGATTGGCCTGTTCGAGCCAGTTGAGAAAGCCCTTGGAAATGGCAGCGCGTATTCCGTTTACATTATAAGAGATTATTTTCATGGTCATTAAAATGATATTTTCAAAAATATCCTAAAACCGTGCGACATAAAAGCTAAAAAATAAAAACTGTCAACAGAGATATGCACAATGGAGTTAGGAATTTCGAATTATGAATTACGGTTGGAACACTTTTGCCGCAATTGCATTATTGGTGCTGCCTTGTAATTCAAAATTTGAAATTCGTAATTAAATTCCACGGTTGGCATTTTTTTCTATCTTTGTTTTCACCTAAAAAACAAGACAAAAATGGGTTTAGTAACCGCGAAAGAAGTGGCCAAGGCAATCAATGCAACCAAGTACGGCGTGTTCGGGACTTTTGCAGGTTGGTTGTTGATGAAGGTGCTGAAAATCTCGCGACTGAACGCGATTTATGATAAGAACAAGCACCTCAGGGATGTAGAATTCCTGAATGCCATCCTCGATCAGCTGGAAATCCGTTTTGAGATTCCTGAGGAAGATTTGAAAAGGCTTCCTAAAGACGGGGCTTATATTACGATATCGAATCATCCGCTTGGCGGTGTCGATGGGATACTGCTTTTAAAGCTGATGCTGGAGCGTGAGCCCAATTTTAAGATTATTGCAAATTTCCTGCTGCACCGTATCGAACCGCTGAAGCCTTATATCATGCCGGTTAACCCTTTTGAAAATCATAAAGATGCCAAGTCAAGCGTCGTAGGGATCAAGGAAACGCTTCGCCACCTTAGCGACGGAAAGCCGTTGGGGATGTTTCCGGCCGGTGAAGTTTCTACTTATAAGGATGGCAAGCTCGTAGTGGATAAGGAATGGGAAGAAGGTGCGATTAAAGTGATCAGAAAAGCACAGGTGCCTGTGGTGCCCATATATTTCCATGCGAAGAACAGCAGGTTTTTTTATATGCTGTCAAAAATTGGGGATACATTGCGTACGGCTAAACTTCCTTCCGAATTGTTTTCGCAGAAAGACAGGATTATTAAGGTGCGGATCGGCAAGCCGATTTCGGTAAGTGAACAGAATGAACACACCACAATTGAAGAATATTCGGAATTCCTGAGAAAGAAGACATATATGCTTGCGAATCCTTTTGAAAAGGAAAACAAGCTTTTTGAGGCACCAAACCTTAAAATCCCGAAAAGTCCCAAGCAGATTGCAACCGCTGCCAGCAATGACAAGATGATACAGGAAGTGGAGAACCTCCGAAAGCAGGATTGCAGGTTGCTGCAGAGCAAAAATTATGAGGTTTTTTTCACCAAAGCGGATAAAATCCCGAATATACTCCATGAAATTGGAAGGTTACGGGAAATTACGTTCCGTGAAGTCGGGGAAGGTACGAACGAGTCAACCGATCTTGATCCTTATGATAATTATTATTACCACATGTTTCTGTGGGATGAGGATACGAGCCAGATTGCGGGGGCCTACCGTATGGGTCTCGGTTCGGAGATTTTTGCAAAAAGCGGGATTGAAGGATTTTATCTCCATGAGTTGTTCCGTTTTGAGCCCGAGCTTTATGATATGATGAGCAAGTCGATCGAGATGGGAAGGGCCTTCATCATTAAGGAGTACCAGCAAAAGCCGATGCCATTGTTCTTATTGTGGAAAGGGATTATCCATACTACACTGCGTTATCCGGAGCACAATTTTCTTTTGGGCGGGGTTAGTATCTCCAACCAGTTTTCTGAGTTTTCGAAATCGCTGATGATTGAATTCATGAAGTCGCATTATTATGACCCTTACATCGCGCAGTATGTTCATGCGAAAAAAGAGTTTAAGGTAAAGCTTAAGGATGCTGACAAGGATTTTATTTTTGATGAAGCAGAGTCCGACCTGAATAAGTTTGACAAAATTATTGATGAGCTCGAGCCGGGAAGTCTCAGGCTGCCGGTATTGATTAAGAAATATATCAAGCAAAA
>CALRKC020000345.1:0-3677 GCA_943367895.1 Erythrobacter sanguineus
ATTTTTATCAGTAGTTATATCACTGCTTACAATTCAATCATTTAGGCATTAGTTTGACCAATAATCCGATGGTCTTTAGCTACAAATTTTGCGAAGGCCAGCAATGCACCGGTTACCATAATGTTCCTGAAAAAATTCACCATTTCAAGTTCTTTTTCCCTTTCGATATCAGCCATCATGCTGGCGGGCGCGATTTCATGCCCAAGTGCTCTCGGGAGATGAACGAGAAACGCCATTAATATGACATAACCCGCCATCAATGTATAAGCCAGTTTATCATATTTTCCGATAACGGCGCTTACAATAAATAAAAGGATACAGACTAAGGTAAAGTAATTCCAAAAAAAAGGAAAGGGAATATAGTCAGGTACAAACGCGGCACCGACTTCAGGTTTGCCAAGATGTAAACCAACGTATAGCAGGAATGATAAAGGGAAGATATATCTTCCGGAATTTAAGATTTTGTCCATTGCAATAATTTTAATGGGTTGGAAATGTTATGAGTGGGCGGATTTCAACAGAACTCTCAGGGTACTTCAGGATAGGACACGATTTGCTCCAATCCTGAACCTCTTCCAAATTGTCCGATTTGCAAATCAGGAAACCGGAAACCAAAACGCCGCCGGTCTCTTTATGCGGCCCATTAAGGATACCATCATTAGTGACCACTGACGCTTGGTATTGTACCGGAGCAGTATGCACTAATTTTCCCTGCATGGCGATATTGCCAATCCAGGATTGCCACCTCGGCATGTCTTCAGCCATGTTTTGGGTTGTTGCCAGATAGCCGTTTTCGGCACTGGCATTCCGAAATAATAATAAATACGCTGTCATGTTTAGAAATTTTTATGTGAATGATTGGACAAAATTCATCCATAAAATTCCAGTGCACGATGACAAAAGTCGATGATTTATAATTTGGATCTTAACCGGCTGAAAACGTCTTTGTTGATGCCTAGATAGGAGGCTATGAGTTTTCCCGAAAGCCGCGACATCAGGGTTGGACGGTACTCCATCAGCCATTTTATTCTTTCGAGTGATGTCAGCGCAACAAAAGTGTTGATGCGATAGACGGAATTGGCATAGGAAGCTTCCAGTATTTGTTTGTACACTTTGTCGAACTGTGGGACTGTCTGCATCATCAACTGGAAATTCTTCCGGTCAATCGCATATAGTTCTGAAGGCTCCACTGCCCTGATATTTTCAGTCGCCGGATTACCGCTTCCGAAACTCAGCAATTCTGAACACCAGTTGTCTTCAGTAATTATATCGCGTGTCGTTTCATTACCTTCGTTATCGTACGCGTAAACCTGAAGGCAGCCCGATGCTACAAAATAAACGTTATTACAAACAGTTCCCTGCGTTAAAAGCACTTCGTTTCTTTTTACACTAATATGCTTGAAAGAGTCCAAAACAATTTCCAGGTTTTCGATATCGTTGCCCAACCGGCTGATCAGGTGCTGACTTAAAGGGTTATTCATGATCCTGTTGGCTTTAGTATAATTGAAATTGCCTTTTTTTGATGTTTAAATTCACGCGAGTTCTCTTTTGGAAGGGAAAAATAGCACTGCAGGCACCATCAATATTAGTTATTAATACACGATCCAACAAAGAAAAGATTTAAAAATCTCCTGACACCAGGGCTGGTAAAAGTACGCATTTGGATCAAGTGCCGTGAATCCGGCCTGAAATACGAACGGTAATGGTAAAAAAAAAGGGCATCAAAATTATTTGATGCCCCAAACTTAAACAAGCCGATTTTTATTATGAATTACAATGAGGGCAAAAGTACCTTGTCCAAGACGTGTACCACGCCATTAGATGCCTGCACATCAGTGGCAGTAATGTTGCTGATCCTTGCGTTTGCATCGGTAATCTTAGCACCATTAACCACGCTTACCGTAAATGAATCTCCCGCAAATGTATTTACGCTTCCGTTAGTTAAGGTAGCGGCCAATATGTTGGAACCCGTTACCACGTGATATTTGAGGGTTTTTTCTAAAGTTGCCTGAGGGATATCACCCAGCGCTGCGACATCCAACTCTTCCAGTAAGCTTCCAAACGCTGTGTTTGTAGGCGCAAATACAGTAAACGGAGCATTTGCTGAACCGGCAAGAATACCGGCAAAATCAGGTTGATCATTTCGTGTCAGCGCCTGAACGAGGATGGAGAAATTAGGGTTTGCAATTGCGTGGTTTGTCACGGTTGGCAGTCCAATTACGCCGTTCACCACGTGCACTACACCATTACTGGCCTGAATATCAGCCTGAGTAACAGTTGCGCCGCCATTGGCAGTACCGCCATTTATTACAACACCATTAGCGGTGTTGATAAACATACTCAAGGTGTTGGTAGACGATGCGCTTCCTTTACCTAAAGTCTTTACGTATCCCGTGGAAATCTGGCCGGAGGTAACTTCGCCTACAATTACGTGGTTGAGCAGTACTTCCTTCAGCAGTGCTTCCGGAACAGCATCAAGGTTTGCAAAATTGTTTGCGTCCAGGAACGCAGCAAACGCGTCATTGGTTGGTGCAAATACGGTGTACTGCGTTGATCCGTCTAATGTGGCTACGAGATTTACCTTCTCGAGTGCCTCCACAAGAATACTTAAATTACTATTTCCTGAAGCAATTTCAGCAATAGTTTGGTTTGACGAGTTAGATTCATCGTCACTGCTACAAGCTCCTACGGCGAGGGCCATGAATAGCAAAGCAATTTTTTTTAAATTTTGTTTCATTTTAAAAGGTTTTAGTTTGAAGTAAAATTAACCACTTTTATTTTTGTTCAATCATATTTATTAAAAACTTAAACAATGTCCAAGTGGTTGTTTGGTCTTAATATGCTGTTAAATTGCTTCGAAGTATGGAAATTGTTGACTTCCAGTAATTTTTGTTAATTATTTTTGGGTTGAACAAAAAAAGCATCTGGTTTTTTGAGATTTCGTTTTCATTATTCCTATTCAAATTCACATAGATCAACTCAATAAAGCTCTCAAATGTTAGTTTAGAAGCGATTTTACATTGATTGAAGTGTTATGGACAATCTAAATGGCACCGATTTCTGGATTTTTGTTCAACTAAATTGTTATATAGTTAAACATTTTTTATACATTTACAAACGAAGATTTAACTATGAAAAGCTGTATTTCAAGTATTGGACGTGTTACAGATTTGATCGATGCCATCGATCCGGACCGTTACAGCCAAACCAGAAATTATACTGATGGCGCAGTGACAGGGCTGTCGCGTTATATTTCAAGAGGGGTAATATCTACGAGATACGTTTTTGAGCAACTGCTTGAGCGATATGATTATCATTCCTGCAGGAAACTGATACAGGAGTTGTTATGGCGGGATTACTTTCAACGATTGCAGCAAAACAATCCCGACTTACATCTTAAACCAATCAAAAGTGATGGTGCCCGGTATATACGTAAAGGAATTCCGCTTGCCATAATGCATGGAAAGACAGGGATTGACGCGGTGGATGAGGCCATTTCAAATCTTTACCTTACGGGTCATATGCACAATCATATGCGACTTTATGTGGCTTCATTGTGTTGCTCCATTGGGCAATGCCATTTTACCAGTCCGGCAAGGTGGCTTTATTATCATTTGCTTGACGCAGATGTTGCCAGTAATTTCGGAAGCTGGCAATGGGCGTCCGGTAACATAACG
>CALRKC020000346.1:0-3671 GCA_943367895.1 Erythrobacter sanguineus
GAAAAGGTAAACACAAGGGAGGCTGCTAAAAGCCAGATTGATTTTGTTATTTTCATAAAATCGTCGTTTTTTTTGAAATTGCTCAAAAGTAAATCAAGAATGTTAAAACCTGCTCAAAATTAACGTTCTTTTAAGGGACGCTAATTGACATCGGAATTACTTTCAAGTTTTTTGATCAGGTTTTGTATGTTGTTCTTATTGAGTTCGTCTGGTGCCTGCTTCATTGCTTTTTTCATATAAATCATTGCTTTTTTGTAATCCCCATTGGCCGAATGTCCCCTTCCGAGTCCCACATTTGTTGTAAACACATCGGGGTTTTTCCTGTAATTCAGCAGGAAAACGTCCAAAGCCTCTTTCGGTTTTTTCGCTGCAATTAAAGTCCTTGCATATTGATGCAGTTCAAAGATGGTACCCATTGGCAGTGCTTCCTCCCGAAGTTTTTCAGCGGTATCGTTGTTGCCAAGTTTTTCCAGGACGTCCGCTTTTGTATTTAAGGTCTGGAAGTTTTTCTGCCCTACAAATCGGGCATTAATCGCCATGTCCGCCCATTCCAAAGCCTGTTCTGTGACGATGTTATTGTCAAGGCAATACTGCGCTGCCTGTTGGAAAGCCTGCCAGGTGAAGCCGGGTTTGGTTTTCAGTTCACTCTTAAATGAAGCGAGCTGCAGTTGCTGCACATCGGCGGTAATTTT
Organism: Erythrobacter sanguineus; assembly: GCA_943367895.1. Classification (GTDB taxonomy): domain Bacteria; phylum Bacteroidota; class Bacteroidia; order Flavobacteriales; family Flavobacteriaceae; genus Flavobacterium. The sequence continues at coordinate 693 of CALRKC020000346.1, forward strand.
AAATGGGATCATGCGTTTTTCCCATTTGAGCGCAACTGTCGCAGCGTTATCCGTTTGGTCGAGGAATTCAAACGTAAGCCACTCGACGCTTTTTTCCAGATTTTGGTGTCTTACGGTAACACGTAAAGCATCTTCTGCCGGATCATAATAGAAGCTTCCCCAGGAATTGGCCCTTTTCGAAAAGATTAAAATGTCTTCAGACGCGCCAAGTATAATATGAAACCCGTATGTCCCGGCAACTAAATCATTGTCTTCAACTTTTACATTTTCTGAAAAGGTGATCGTCGTGTTTTCGTTTGCGCCGGCCCGCCACGGGGAAGCTGTACTGGTACCAAATCCCAAATCCTGTAATCCGTAATGTGCCACCGGCGTGTTCCAGATTTTGCCTTCACGGCCTTTTACACCGGGACGGTTGTAATTAATGGTCACTTTTGCAAGCCCAATGTATTCCGACACTGAAGCTTTCCTGTTACCGCCTTCATTGGCGACGGTAAGTGCCTGTGCATTGGCATTCAGGATGGCAAAAAACGAGAGGAGGAAAAAGAGTTTTGTTGTGTTCATGCGTTTGTGTTTTTATCCGTTTGCAGCAGCGGCCCGTTGCTTGATGTCGTCGGCACCTCCGGTTCTCCTTGGCTGTGGGCCGTTCCCGCTTCCGAAGTTATAAGTATAGGAAAGCACTGCCGTCCTGGTATCGCGGTTTACCCTGAAATTTTCACGATAGCCACTGAATTCAGTAACCGCCGTAGTATAATTGGTAAGGAATATATCGTTTAAGGCCAGTTTCAGGCTGCTGCGGTTTTTGAACTTTTTCTGAAACGCTAAATTGATATAGCCAATCGGATCCACATCCATGTAAGCATAAATCTCGCGGGCGCGATAGTTTCCGGTCAGTTCTGCAGAAAAGCCATTCTTCATTTTGAAGGTATGGACGGAATTGATATTAAAGTTAAAATTCCCACGGTTTTCAATCGGTGTGTTGGCAATGGTGCCGGAATAAAAGCCATAATACGAATTCAGGCTGTTGTTGCAGCTCCACCATGGTGTAATATCAAACGGAATGGTTGAAAACAGTCCGATCACATCAACGGTATTCAGGTTCTTATCCGTTTGCACTGTAATTTCAGGATTGTCATCAGAGGGCGCTATAACACCGGTGATGTTGTCCGTAGTCCTTGAAAATGTGATTGTCGTGAATATTTTCTGCTTGTAAATATGCGTAAAATCAAATGAATGGGTTGTCTGTGGTTTCAGGTATGGATTTCCTTCTTTATAAGTCGTAGGGTCAAGGTAAAATTTGAATGGATTCAACTGTTCATAGCTGGGACGGTCGATTCGCCGACTGTAATTCAGCTCCAAACTATTGCTGTCATTCATGGCATAACTGATCAACGCACTTGGGAAAAGCTGTGTGTAATCATTTTTCATTCGTTGGTTGTTCACAAGCTGTTTTCCTGTAATGTTGGTGTTTTCCACCCTAAGCCCGAAGTAACCACTCCATTTTTTACTGAATTCCTTACTTATATTCACATAGGCGGCGTTGATGTTTTCCTCATAGATGAAATGGTTGCTTTTGGTATCATCAAAAACCGGATTTCCTGAGCTTACATCGTAAAATTTCAAATTATTGTCGGCTTTAACGAAGCTGGATTTGGCGCCACTTTCGAGTTTGATCTTGTTTTTGAGGATGGTTGTAAAATCGGATTTTAATGAAAATAAATCCAGATTGCCTCTTAAATCACCATCTAAAAGATACGGATCCAGGAATTCATTATTATTCAGGTCAAGGTATTTGGTCGTAAAATGCTGTATGGTCTTGTTTCCATAGCTCGCATAATCAAAATCGGTGACCAACTGTGTTCCTGTCGTATCGATTACAAATTTATGGTTGAGGTTAACCGATTGGTTTTTCCAATTGTCGCGCGAACGGTTGATTGTTTCGAAACGGGAAACGCGGGTGTCGGTTTCATCAAAAACATCGGAATAATTCCTGCCATAAGGGTTGAATTTATTGCTGACGGCACTTACGATAACCCCGAAAGTGTGTTTGTCGTTCGCAAAATAATCCGCACCGGCGCGTAGGATATGGTTTCGGAAATCCATTTTGAGGAAATTATCCTGCTCATAAGCGCCGGTTAAATTTCCGTTTTCATAAAACTTCCGGTCAAGGATCAGCTTGTTGAAGCCTTCGCGATAGGCAAAACTATACGTGCCGTAAGTATTCCATTTTTTTTCACGGTGGTTCAGGTTGATGCTGTTGCTGGTTTTCGGATAGCGGCCCTGCCCATACGCAGAAGTGATGCTGCCGTTGGTGCCCGCCTTTTTCTCCTTTTTCATTTTGATGTTGATGATGGCAGCGCCCGACGCATCGTATTTCTCGGAAGGATTCGTGATGAATTCAATCTTGTCGATCACTCCCGAAGGCATTCCTTTCAGATAATTGGCGAGCGTTGTTCCCGACATTGGCGTCGGCTTGCCATCAATCTGTATCTGGATGCCGCCGCGGCCACGCAGGCTGATATTGTCATTGTTGTCAATGTTTACGCCGGGTGCCTTTTCCAAAACCTCAAAAGCTGACGAGCCTGCCGCACCAATATTGCTGTCGACGTTAAGGATCATTTTGCCTTCGGAACGTTCTATATATGGTTTTGATTTGGTGATGGTCACTTCTTCAAGATGCGTTTCTTTTTCTGCGGTGAGCTGGCCGAGATTTACATCGACGTTTACGCTAAATGACCGGCTTTCGTATTCCTTTTTACCATTGGAAGTAATCAGGATGCCGTAATCACCAGCAGGGATATTTTCAAAAGTAAAATTTCCTGTTTCATCAACCGATTCATTTTTAACCAATGTTTTATTGGCGGCATTTTGAAGCGAAACGATGACTGATGATGGGTTCTCACTTACGAAAGTCCCTTTGACGGTAAACTTTCCGGGAAAAGAACCCTGGCCATAAACCCATGAAAAGTACGCTGAAAAAAT
>CALRKC020000347.1:0-3667 GCA_943367895.1 Erythrobacter sanguineus
TAATCCCTTCAGCATTGAACTTCTCTAAGCTGTAGTTAACTTCTAGATATATCAATTCCTTCCCACCATTACGCACTGTCTCTGCATAAAGGGAGGAAATCTTCTCACTGTGAAAGGCCAACGCATTTTTCAAGTGCCTTGGATTTCGCATATATAATTGCAAAATGCCGACAATTACATCAATTCTTTGGGAGTCAGAAATATAGTTTGTTTTATCATCAATTAGTATTTGATAGGCTTTTAAATACTGTGGTTCGACAACATTTGCATAGAATTTTTCCACTGTCAATACATCATCAATTGCGTCACTATCGTTTAAAGTATAAAGGTTAGTTTGAGCACATATGTTGTTTATGTTGGTTTTAATATGCTTATTCTCTTGTTTATCAAAAGAATTTACAAAGTAACCATTTCCCGTTTTGATGGAAAATTGCTTTAAATAGATTTTTGGTACAAAGTGCTGCTTCATATTGACTAACTCTATCGTTTAGCTCTAATTACAGATACCGACGCTTTAAATTTCGTTCAGAACGGAACGAATTTAACAAATATAAGGTTTAAAGTCAAAGCCTTATTTATAGTATTGACGGGGGCATGATGTTTACTACGAATTGACAATTCTAGCTTTATTGCTAACAAAGCCATGCAATAAAAAAATGGCCTATAAAAAAGAAAACCCATTATTCCCTGCAATTACCAACAATGGCGCAATATTCTCCTTAAACCTCTCATATCGAAAATCCTGTACAGCATTCAAAGTAGGGTAGATGGTTAAGTAATCCTGTAGGAACTTATTCTTTGGTTGGTGGTGGCTGATAATTTCGTACGCGGTTTTCTGTAAATTAAAGAAAGCGTTGAAGTGTTTTTCAATAGATGGCAGGCGGTCGCTTTTACGGCTGTTAAAAACTTCGTCAATAGGAGCGAGGTTCCAGATCAGGTCATGTGATACAAACGCATGGGGAACGAAATGGTCAAGTGCGTACTTGTCTGCAGTAATCCTGGTGTTTGTGAAAATACAGTCGATACTGCCCAACTCCTTGAATACGATATTCCAGTATTGGTTTTTGTGTTTGTTAAGTGTGCCTCTAAACGGTGGTTTAATCAATTTGTTTGCGATATCGGGGACGTTGGGATTGCGTGCCTGCAGGAACAGGCATAGTTTCCAGTGGCAGAATGCTTTTAGGATGCCCGCATTGTCTTTAAGGTAATCTGTCCAGATTTGGTTGATTATAATGCGGTCATTGTGCAATGCATAAAGGCAGTTATTGTGAAAGTGTTGCGAGGCGTTGTAAATGGCAGTCTTATTTTGTCTTGGGAACCAGGCAGACAGAAACCAATGTGGTACGTTTTGGTTAAAATGGCTTAAGGTTTTTCGCGTAGCCGATTTTTGTGAGTGCTCCAATATAGCGATCAGGTCATCTTTACGGATGTCGCGTTGCAGTTGCTCTATTTCCGTAATGGCCTTAATGGACTGATGTATCAGGTCGGACTTTCCGAATGACACCCTGAAATAATTGACCGTATACCACGCATTGGCTACCATGTTTGCAAACAGGGTATGCTTAGCAATCTCCGTCTTTCCCTGTTCAGCCTGCTCAATAATGGCAAGCAGCCAATAAAATTTATAGGTCGCGACGGTATTGTGCAGCGAAGCGGCAAGGTGGTGCGTCGGTAAGTTCTCTCCGGTTGGTAAGTGCATAAGTGAAGGTTAGGGATCTTCGGGGTTGGATGGCGCTTACGGGATAAAGTTAAGGAATTATACGATACTCCCGAAAGCTGCGTGCATTTCTTTGTATCGTTGAATCGGCAGACGGTTTTGACGCTGCATGCATCCCGCAGTAGGTCAACTGTACGTAAACAAGACATGTATCAGATAAAAGTGTCCCGAACATTTTCTTCCGAAAATAAAAAAACTTCCCGCCATTGAAAAACCCGAAGCGTATACTCCGGGTTCTTTTGTTATGCGTCTAATATTGTAAATTGTTTTACAGCTTATTGATATAATCACTGTACAAGTCCTTAAACTGATACCCGACCGCAATCCGGTCTTTGCTCAGTTTATCATATTCCACCAACCCCCAGAGCAGGAATTCCTTGAAGAAATACTTTTCTTCGGGCAGGCAGTCGGGTTGGTATTTCTGGAGTAATGCCTCTAATGGCGCGACGGCATCCAATTGCTGTTTGTAGGTTTCATCGGTCGCATCGTCGAGCAACTCGAACCCCGTTTCTGTAAAAAACCATTCCAGCAATGGCGCATACGGGCTCGCCGTGGCATCGCGTTCGAGCTTTTCAATTTTAGGGAAGTAACCGGGGAATAGGGTATGAATCGCATCGCCAATCAGGTGCTGCGCCACAACCGCAGCGCCTTCCTGTTCGCCCTCGTATACGAGTTCCACTTTTCCGGTAATCGACGGGATGATACCCATAAAGTCGGACAGGCGTACCGTGGTGGTGTCGGTTCCTGCCAACAACGCGCGGCGTTCGGCGGTACTGATCAGGTTCTGGTAGGCGGTGATGCTCATACGCGCACTGACGCCGCTTTTGGCATCGATATATTCACTTTCGCGTGCCTCAAAACTGATTTGTTCCAGTAAGTCTTTCGCCAGCGCAGGTACCAAAACGGCCCCTGCCTGTTGCGCATCCAGCCTGGCTTCCTGCTGCGTAATGCTGCGGGCCACCGCCAGCGTTTCCGGATAATGCGTCAGGATCTGGGAACCGATACGGTCTTTCAACGGGGTAACGATGCTCCCACGGTTCGTATAATCTTCAGGATTCGCCGTGAACACAAACTGCATGTCCAGGGGCATCCTGATCTTAAATCCGCGGATCTGCACGTCGCCTTCCTGCAATATATTGAACAGCGCTACCTGGATACGCGCCTGCAGATCGGGCAATTCGTTGATGACAAAAATGCAACGGTTCGCCCTTGGAATCATGCCAAAATGGATCACACGGTCATCCGCATACGATAATTTCAGGTTAGCGGCCTTAATGGGATCAACGTCTCCGATAAGATCGGCAACGGTAACATCGGGTGTCGCCAGCTTCTCAAAGAAACGCTCAGATCGGTGCACCCAGGCAATGGGCGTGGCATCGCCCTTTTCGGCGATGAGGTCTTTGGCAAAGCGCGAGATGGGTTCAAGCGGATCATCATTGATTTCAGAGCCAGCGACTATCGGAATGTATTCGTCCAGCAATCCGGTCATTTTACGGGCCAGCCGCGTTTTCGCCTGACCCCTGAGCCCCAGTAAATTGATGTTGTGGCGGGATAAGATGGCGCGCTCGAGTTCGGGGATGACTGTATTCTCAAAACCGTACACGCCCTCAAAGACAGGCTGTCCTGATTTTATCCTGAGGCGCAGGTTGTCGCGCAGTTCGTCCTTAATGCTTTTGGAGGTATAGCCTGATTGTTTTAAGGCTCCGAGTGTGGTGGCGTTTTCTGTTTTCATATTTTTTTACCGCTGGTTTTTTATTGAACCGCAAAGGGCGCTAATTTTTATAGTTATTTTTCTTTTGATCGTATGCTATTCCCATCATCAATTGATCTTCTTCTTCCGATTCGTCTCATAATCCTCAAAGATCATTTCCCCGAGGCCTTTGAGTCCGGTATAGAACGCCTTCCCCTGGTTCGCTTCGGTAAACTTATTGACGAACTGCTGCAGGTACG
>CALRKC020000348.1:0-3657 GCA_943367895.1 Erythrobacter sanguineus
TTTCCACCGAAGGAAGAAACATTACCGTTTATACTACGGCTGAAAATTCTGATTTAAAAATATCTGAAACTCAAAAAATCAGCTTTACAAAAGCAGAACAGCCAGTAGAACGGGAAATCGCTGTTTTCGTAGAGCCTAAAAAGCAATTCCAGACCTTTATGGGGATTGGCGGTGCCATCACCGATGCCAGCGCGGAAGTATTTGCCAAACTGTCGAAAGAAAAACAACAGGAGTTCCTGAACGCCTATTATTCTATAGACAAGGGAATTGGGTATTCTTTAATGCGCACTTCAATACACAGCACCGACTTCAGCAGCGGAAGCTATACTTACATCCAGGAAGGCGATAAGGAATTGAAGACCTTCAGTATCGATCACGACAGGCAGTTTCGCATCCCGCTGATTAAAAGGGCAACCGAAACCGCCGGAGGAAAGTTATTGCTCTATGCGAGCCCATGGAGCCCGCCGGCTTTTATGAAAAGCAACAACAACATGCTGCAGGGCGGAACTTTACTTCCCGAATACAACCAGGCGTGGGCAAATTACTTCACGAAATTTATCAAGGCCTATGAAAAAGAGGGCATGCCAATCTGGGGAATTACAGTCCAGAATGAACCTATGGCCATCCAAACCTGGGAGTCCTGTGTCTTCACTTCCGAAGCGGAAAGGGATTTCCTTAAGAATTATCTCGGGCCAACAATGGCAAAAGCAGGCCTCGGTGACAAGAAGATCGTTGTCTGGGACCATAACCGCGACTTGATGAACCAAAGGGCCAACGTCATTTTCTCTGACCCCGAAGCGTCAAAGTATGCCTGGGGTATGGGATTCCACTGGTATGAAACCTGGGCGGGCGGTGCGCCGATGTATGACAACGTACAAAAAGTGTCCGAAGCTTACCCCACCAAAAACCTGCTTTTTACGGAAGGCTGTGTCGAGAAATTCGACGTTTCCAAATACCAGGTGTGGGCCAATGGAGAAAGATATGGCGCTTCCATGATCAACGACTTCAATAACGGTACAGTGGGCTGGACAGACTGGAATATCCTGCTCGACCAAACCGGAGGGCCAAATCACGTCAAAAATTTCTGCCTCGCCCCCATTCATGCCGATACATCAACCGGGGAATTGATTTATACCCCATCCTATTATTACATCGGGCATTTTTCAAAATTCATCCGGCCAGATGCCAAAAGAATCAGCACGGTTGCCAGCCGCAGCCAGCTTTTAAGCACTTCGTTCCTCAACACTGATGGAAAGATGGTAACAGTTGTGATGAACCAAAGCAATGCCGAAGTAAAATACAACCTTTTTGTCGACAATAAGAAAGCAAACGTAACCATTCCTGCACACGCAATACAGACACTTGTGTATTAACTGGTTATTATAAACACCTACTATGAAAAAATTACTCTTTTTAATGCTCATATCATGGACGTCCATTTCTTTTGGGCAGTTCCTCCATCGCGACGGCCAGAATATCGTCGATGGAAACGGTCAGAACGTAGTGCTGCGCGGGCTTGGCCTTGGCGGATGGATGGTTCAGGAAGGCTATATGCTGCAAACCGACGCCTTCGCGGGCGCACAGCATAAGATTAAGAAAAAAATAACCGACCTTATCGGTGCAGCAAATACCGAAGAATTCTATCAGGCCTATCGCGCCAATGGAATTACCAAAAGGGACATCGATTCGCTCGCGGCATGGGGCTTCAACTCTGTCCGCCTGCCGATGCACTACAACCTGTACACCTTACCTATTGAACAGGAGCCTGTTGCAGGACAGAACACCTGGCTCGACGAAGGTTTTACAATGACGGACAACCTGTTGCAATGGTGCGCCGACAATAATATGTACCTGATCCTGGACATGCATGCTGCCCCGGGAGGTCAGGGTCGTGACGCCAATATTTCAGATTATGATGACACAAAACCTTCCTTGTGGGAAAGCCAGGCCAACAAAGATAAAATGATTGCGCTTTGGCAAAAACTGGCATTCCGCTACAAAGACAGTCCATGGATCGGCGCTTATGATCTCATTAATGAACCCAACTGGGCCTTCGAAGGCACAAATCCGAATGGTTGTACAGAAAACAACAACATACCCCTTAAAAACCTTATGGTCAGTATCACGCAGGCCATTCGCCAGGTAGACCCGAATCACCTGATTTTTATCGAAGGGAATTGCTGGGGAAATAATTACAACGGCATCCTCACCAGCGGTTTGTGGGACAATAATATGGCGCTTTCGTTCCACAAATACTGGAATTACAATACGCAGGCCTCTATACAGGGGATGCTCAATTACAGGACACAACTCAATGTCCCGATATGGCTGGGAGAAAGTGGCGAAAACTCCAACGTGTGGTTTAAAGACGCCATTTCATTGATGGAATCCAATAACATTGGCTGGGCATGGTGGCCATTGAAAAAAATTGACAACATTGCAGGACCGGCGTCAGTGACCAAAACCCCGGAATACCAGGCTTTATTGAACTATTGGCAAAATGGCGGCACAGCACCCGATGTCACCTACGCTAAAAATGCATTGCTGCAGATTGCCGAAAATTATAAGATGCAGAACGTCACCATCCGCCGTGATGTAATCGATGCCATGTTCCGCCAGATACAAACTGCTGAAACCAAAAAATACAAGAATCATCCGTTACCCGGAAAAGTCTACGCGACAGAATTCGACATGGGTCATAATGGTGTGGCCTATTTTGACAAGGACGTTGCCAATTACAGGACAGATACCGGAACATTCTCGGCGTGGAACCAGGGATGGAGCATGCGCAACGACGGAGTAGATATCCAGCCCTGTACAGACAGCCCCACTAACGGCTTTCAGGTAGGTTTTGTTGATGCCAACGAATGGCTTACCTATTCTTTAGACGCTGCCGCCGACACGGCTTATGATATCGATTTCCGGTATTCCGGACCTTCAACAGGTAAAATCTACCTCGAAGATGCTGCAGGAAGGATTTCCGAAACACTTTCACTGCCTCCCTCCGGCGGATTCACCACCTGGGCAACCGCTACACTTACCGACGTTATTTTAAAGCAAGGCGTCAATAAGATAAAGGTCTATTTTGAAAATGGGAACTTCAACTTCAATTACCTTGAATTCCGGAATCCGCACAGCCCTGCCTCAGTTGCTCTCAAGACCGTCGATGCATCTACTAACCTTCTGGGAGATTTCATTAATGTCTCTTTCAACAAAAGCCTGATAACCGGCATCAACTTCTCCCAAAGCAACTTCCAGCTTAAAGTAAATGGTACAGTGGCGGCTATAACTTCAATTGCCATGAAACCGGGCAGCACGACCACGGTTCTCATTAAGCCAACTACTGCTCTCAATGCGTCAGATGTCATTACGCTTTCCTATAACGGTAGCAACATTATTTCCACCGACAATTCATCTCAGTCTGCCTTTGCAGATAAGATCGTAAAAAATAACGTCGGGAATATCATTGGGATTTCAGGAAAAATCGAGGCAGAGAATTTTTTTTTCAACAGTGGGCTCACCATTGAGACCACGACAGATACCGGAGGCGGCTCTGATATGGGTTACACAGACAGCGGCGATTATCTCGAATACCTCGTCAATATTGGTGAAGCGGGAACTTATAAGATTGAATACCGTACGGCAGGAGAATCTGCT
>CALRKC020000349.1:0-3651 GCA_943367895.1 Erythrobacter sanguineus
TCCGGCAGATCCGCCAAGTCCCACGGTGAGTGAACTCGTTACAATCTGGGCATACATCTGTTTCTTCGGAATTATACCTGCTTTTTTTGCTACTGCGTACAATATCTGTGATGTCCCCTTTTCAATCGTACCGCCCAGGATTTTCTTCACCACAACCACGGTCAGCAGGATTCCGACAACCGGCAGTATACTGTTGATGAAACTGAGTTTCAGGATGCCATTGATATAGGTGGCAAAGTAGAAAACGTAATGTGCAAAAGATTTCAGTAAGATCACCGCAAACGCAACTGAAATCCCGACCAATACACTGGACAGGAAAATAAACTGCTTTTCGGTGAGGCGATTGCGTGCCCACACCAACAGATTTTCTGTACGGTAAAAGAATCTTCGGAACATTTTATTTTTGATGGTTTGCAAATTTACAGTGAAATTGGTGTTTGAGGTTGCAATTTAACGCTTCTTTAATTAATATCGGTTAGTAAAGTCCGAAAGTCCGGAAGACCGAAAGTTTAAATAGTATGGCACGAAAACTACACCTGACGATCTTTCCTCACTTTCAATCAATACCCGACTGCTTTGTCGTCACCACGCCGATCGGCACCACCTTCGCGCTTTCCTGCATCATTGATCAGGATGGCATCGACTTTCCCTATGACCGGGGCACTTTTTTCATTGATGTGATAGCCTTTTTCAGTTAACGCATCGATGGTTTGCCGGGAGAACTTACCGGGTTCAAACAATACTTCATCCGGCAACCACTGGTGATGAAAGCGCGCCGCATCAACGGCTTGCTGTATGTTCATACGGTATTCATAAACGTTCAGGATCGTTTGCAATACAGAGGTGATGATCGTCGAGCCGCCCGGCGTGCCCAAAACCATAAACAGGTTCCCGTCTTTTTCCACAATTGTAGGTGTCATCGAGCTCAGCATGCGTTTCTGTGGCGCAATGCTGTTGGCTTCCGCACCGATCAGTCCATAAGCATTCGGAACGCCCGGCTTTACGCTGAAATCATCCATCTCATTGTTGAAAAAGAAACCCAGTTCATCATCGTACAGTTTGGAACCAAAAGCGCCGTTCAGCGTGGTCGTTACCGCAACGGCATTGCCTTCCGCATCAACAATCGAATAATGTGTCGTCTCATTGCTCTCAGAAATCGTGATCTGCCCATGGGAAACCTCCGAAGATGCCGTGGCTTTATTGGGATTAAACGATCGCATTCTTTTTTTAAGGTAGCCTGTACTGAGCAACGCTTCATAAGGAATTACAGTGAAGTCAGGATCACCAAGGAAGTAATTCCGGTCTGCATAGGCGCGGCGTTCGGCCTCGGCAATCACCTGAATGGCCGCCAAACTGTTATGCCCGTATTTTGCCAACGGATAGGGCGCAATCATTTTCATGATCTGGGCAAGGGTAATGCCGCCGCTCGAAGGAGGTGACATGGAGATGATCCTTAATCGCTTGTAGTCAAAAACGATCGGCTTTCGCCACTTTACTTCATAAGCCGCCAGGTCTTCCAGGCTGATGATGCCGCCTTTAACTTGGATAAATGCTGCAATCTTTTTTGCAGTTTCCCCTTTGTAGAACTCGTCACGCCCGTTTTGAAGGATGCGTTCCAGGGTTGTTGCCAATGCGTTGTATCGAATCGTATCACCGGCTTTGCGGGCCTGAGCGAAAAGCGTTTCGCGACCACTGATTTTTATGATGGCATCACGGAAATTATTGAGTTGTTTTTCCTGCCCGGGTGTAACAATTACGCCTTTCTTTGCCAAAGCGATCGCGGGTTCAACAATGTCCTTCATTGGCAGTTTCCCGAATTTTTCATGCGCTGCAAAAATACCTGCAATGGTACCGGGAACACCTACAGCCAACGCCCCGTCAGTGCTGAGGTTTGGAATGACGTTTCCATCTTTGTCCAGATACATGTCTTTGGTTGCTGCCAGCGGTGCTTTCTCCCGATAATCCAGCGCACCGGTTTCGCCGTTTGCTTTTCGGTATACCATAAACCCGCCACCGCCGATATTGCCGGCATAGGGGTAGGCGACCGCAAGGGCAAGTTCAGTCGCCACCATAGCATCAAACGCGTTCCCGCCCTTTTTCATAATGTCGCTTCCAATTTTTGAGGCTTCCTCGCGTGCAGAAACTACCATCGCATGATCGGCAACAAGGGGTTGCTGTGCAAAAGCAGTTGCGCCAAGGAACAGCAGCAGTAAAAGGGTTGCTGAATTCTGCCGCCTCATAGCAAAGTTATTTTCCGGGCGCAGAAGCTTTGGAGCTCAATGAAGAATTCCGTGAACTCCTTTTCGAAATCGTCGTAATATTGCCTGAGTTCGAGGTGTGCAAACCGCATTTCGGATTTGTTGCCGGTACGTTGGTCCATCTGCGTCAATATGCGTTCCATACCCTGCAGAGTGCGGTAACTCAGCAGCCAGTTGTGCCGTATCATATAAGGCATCATGCCCTTTGTCTTCTCGGTCAGCAGATCGTAATGGTTGATTAGTGTCCGGTAAAAACCATCGGTGAAATCTTCAAGGCTTTCATCAGAATAACGGCTCCAGTTTTTGGCAAGGAAATGATCGTAAAAAACGTCTACGATAACGCCGGCGTAATGATGGTAACGTTCGTGCAGTTTCTTCGTGCTGTTGCGCCATATCGGATGCGCGTCGGTATAGGTATCGATCTCGCGATGCAGCAAAATCCCCTTTCGGACATCATCGGGAAAATTCTCAAAATGTTTCCCCCGAATACCATCCGCCATAAAGTTTCCGATCTTCATCAGGTTATTGTCGCCGGAAAGGTATATGTGTGCAAGGAAGTTCATTTTTTTGGTGCCTGAGTGCCTGAGCAACTGGGTGCAGACACTGGGTTAGTTCCGTAAATATAATGAAAACCTTTTTAAAACGCGCTAACATTGAAAGAAGCCGCCGGTGTCCGCTTACATAATCGAAAACAGGTTCCAGAATGCCAATATAAAAGACGTTACGGCCAGGACTTTAAAGATGACTTTGTTTTCGCGAATAAATACCGCACCGCAGAGCGCAAATAAAATGGCAAAAAGTATCGCTGCAGGCTGGGGATTGCTTTCAATCAGCGGCTTTATGAATTCCGGAAACCGTGAAACATATTTCGCTTTCAAAGCAGGGAAATCGTCGTGTAAATCAACATTTTGCTCAGCAAAGATGATCCAATCCAAAATATATATGATACCAACAATGCACGTGATCAGGGCCAGAACGATTCTTTTTTTCATAGTGACTTTGGTTGAGGTCCGGTTCTGCAATTTTAAGTCGTAAAACTTTATAAACAGTTGCGGCGTTTGAAGTTACGTTTCTTTATTGTCTGTGTAACGAAGTTAGGAAAAAATCTGTTTGTTTCGTGATAATTATCAGTACGAAGAAAATTGTTTGTGTCCAACGAAAGCAATAGCCACTGGTGAAGCAAACCGATGTGAGTCAGGTTAATTTCTCGGAAACATTTTTACAATCATAGTGTCTTTGGTAACCTCGTCAAGGAAATCTGCATCTTCCCGATAACTGTCGCTGATGGTTAGCGTATCGTAGCCTTCTTTAATAAATTGGATAGTATAGTCTGTATTGCAACTGGCAATGCCGCAGCTAAACGATTTGGCAGTATGAAAATAGCCAATCTGAT
>CALRKC020000350.1:0-3651 GCA_943367895.1 Erythrobacter sanguineus
CCGCCGGTGCCCACAATCGCGGAAATGATTATGATTAAAATTGTGTCCATTTTTGTTTAGTATTTATGTATAAAAAAAAGCCTACATTAGAGTGAAATGTATAAACTCGTAAAGACAAGTTTTGAGCTAACCCGCTGTTCAAGGATCTGCCCGTAATGGCAGCTTGCTTTAGTAACGGTGATTCGCTCATTCTAAATTGTTAGTGTTGAGTTTACCAAATTGAACTAATGTAGGCAGTATCTTAGTTTATGTAAAGAACGTGTTTATTACTTATCGAGATAGTCGGCCAGCATATCGCTGATTTTCTTTAACCTTTCATTGGTTTCCGTATTGTCCGTCGTTTTGTCAATCTGTCTTTGTTCCAGTTGTGAAGCGAACTGCAATGCACACATGGCCAAAACATCCTGTTTGTCGCGGACAGCGTAATTCTGCTCAAACTGCTTAATCATTACATCGATTTTCCTCGAAGCACTCCTCAGCCCTTCTTCCTGTGATAAATCCACCGTAAGCGGATAAACCCTGTCAGCAATCGATATCTTAATTTTCAGCTTTTCGTCCATACCTGCTAATCGGATAATTGCGCAATGCAATAATCAATTTCCCGGATTAATGAATTTATCTTAAGCTTTGTATCTCTTTTATTTTCATCACTGCCAAGCAATGAATTGGCAATCCTGAGCGTCTCGTGCTGTGATTTCAGCGTTTCAATTTCACCGGATTGTTCCCGTATGGTAACCGTGGCTTGTATTAACTCCTGCTTTAAAGATTCAGTGCTTTTTTCAAGACTTTCCAGTTTTGTCAAAAGTTTCTGCAGCCTAGCTTCCAGAGTATCAATAATTTCCGCGATTTCGCTCATATAGTTGCCATTCGTCGCTTAATCTCACAAAGTTAGTATTCTATTTTATTATACCAATAGTTTTCAGGATTTTTTCAAAATATAATTAATCAGCACTGTAATATTTTTAACGATAAGCTGTTATAAACGCGGGGCTCTGGTGCATTAATCGGTGTTTATTTCTATATTAGCGATATGTATTAGCCAAAACCAACACTTATGAAAACCAGATTATTGCTTCTTCTTTTATCCGCCGGTTTGTTCGCACAGAATCCTTATCCCACCGATTATTTCCGTTCCCCGCTTGACATTCCTTTGTTTCTTTCCGGTTCTTTCGGTGAGCTTCGCGCCAATCATTTTCATGCAGGCCTTGATTTTAAGACACAACAGAAAGAAGGATGGCCTGTTCACGCTTCCGCAGATGGGTATGTGGCCAGAATTAAGATTTCTCCATACGGATACGGTAAAGCCATTTACATCAACCATCCAAACGGATTTACGACGGTATATGGACATCTCTCAAAAGCCAATGGTATGATTGAGGAATACATTAAAAAAGCACAATACGAGCAGCAGAATTTTGAAGTGGAGCTGTTTCCTAAAGCAGGCGAACTGCCATTGCTGAAAGGCGATACCATAGCGTTTTCAGGAAATACCGGCGGTTCCGGCGGACCACACCTGCATTTTGAAATCCGAAATACGGTTACCGAGAAAATCCTGAATCCCATGCTTTTTGGATTTGACAGGATGATCTCCGATGCAAGGCTGCCCGTGGTCAACACACTGATGGTCTACCCGATTGGGGAAGAATCAATTGTCAATCAATGCCGTAAACCATTGGCGGTAAATATGTCACTGCAGCCCGACGGCAGTTATATTGCCGACAAGGTGCTCGTGAAAGGGAAAGTTGGTTTCGGCATCAGCGCCTATGATTTAACCGATTCAAACTACTCCAAAAGCGGTATTTATCAGGTGGAAGCTACTGCCAATGGTAATCCGGTTTTCGGCTACCAGTTTGATACCTTTGCTTTCGATGAAGGAAGATATGTCAATGCGCTGCTCGACTACACACGTTTTAAAAATACCGGCATGCGCATCCAGCAGCTGTATATGGAAAGACCTTATCCGTTGAGTATCATACGAACAGACAGGGGCAACGGAATTATAGAAGCAATCCCGAACCTTGCACAAACCTATAAGATAAAGATCAGTGATGCGCATCAGAACAGCGTTTCCGTAGATGTGCCTGTAGAATATTCAGAACTGCCTGCGATTGATCAGAAAATTGAACGAAAAATGACGCCCTATTTCCTGAAAGCGGGCAACGATAATAATTATACCAAAGATAATGTGTCCGTTTTCATCCCTGCCAATACGTTCTACGATGATTTTTACCTGAATTTTGATGTGCAGGACGGAAAATTAACGCTGGCCGATGATTCCATAGCCGTGCAGTCCAATTTTACTGTCTCTTTTGAAGATACGGTTTCATCAGAAAAAGATCGTGAGAAGATGTTTATCGCTTCCGCAGATGGGAAGAAGCTCAGTTACAACGCAACCACAAGAAAGGGCAATTTCTTTACAACCTACACTAAGAATCTGGGGCAGTTTGTCCTGGCAAAAGATACGATAGCACCCACCATTGCGGTTTTGAACTTTAAGGAGGGGAAATGGCTCAGCAGGCAAAATACGCTTGAGTTGACCATACGGGACAACCTGAGTGGCATTAAAACTTATAATGGCTGGCTCAACGGACAGTGGATTCTTTTCGAATATGATTATAAATCCAGAAAAATTACACATTACTTTAATGACAATATTTTTCAGGATGGCAGGAATGATTTAAAAGTCGTAGTTTCAGATAATGTGGGAAATTCTGCTATCTTTGAAACGCATTTTTTTAGAAAAAAACAATAAAAACGCAGCATTTGAAAACAAGATTCAGCTTCATCAATATTTTATTTCTGCTCATAGGATTTCACGCTTTGGCACAAACCGCAAGGGTTCAGGGGGTCGTACTTGACGACAATGAAAAACCGGTGCCTAACGTCAATGTAAAAGCCTCAGATGTTGCGACTATAACTGATAAGAACGGGTATTATATTTTGGATGTCCCGGCTGAAACGGATGTCTCTATGGAATTCACGCATGCTACCCTAAAGAAAGCATCGGTTATAGTAAACCTGAAAGCGAACGAAAATTTCGAGTTCAATCCTGTATTGACTAACACAGAGCAACTCTCAACAGTCGTCATCAATACCAAAACACGAACAAAACTTGACGGTATCATCAATATTGATCCCAGAACCATCAGTAAAAACCCGAGTGCCATGCCGGGTGTTGAAAGCATTCTCAAAACTTATGGCAGCACGAGTGCAAACGATGAACTGACTTCCCAATATTCCGTAAGGGGCGGTAATTATGACGAGAATCTGGTGTATGTCAACGAAATTGAGGTGTACCGTCCGTTCCTGGTGCGCTCAGGACAGCAGGAAGGTTTAAGCTTTACGAATACGGATATGGTTTCCAACGTTGATTTCTCTGCCGGTGGATTCCAGGCGAAGTACGGAGACAAATTGTCTTCTGTTTTGGATATCACCTACAGGATTCCTTCTAAATTCGGGGCTTCCGTCGATGCGAGTTTCCTTGGCGGAGCCGCATCAGTAGATTTGGTTTCCAAAAACAGGAAATGGACCGCCATCACCGGTGTGCGTTATCGGGACAACAGCCTTTTGGTTAACAGCAAGGAAACCGAAACCAATTATCGTCCTTCTTTTGTAGATGTGCAGACCTACGTAACGTTTACGCCATCAACC
>CALRKC020000351.1:0-3642 GCA_943367895.1 Erythrobacter sanguineus
TTCAGATATCATTTCAATCGCCATCGAAGCCCAAAAACGAAAAAAAGTCGAGGAAAAACTCGCCTATAAAAGTGAGTTATTGTCGGCAGTGGCGCTTTGCACCGATAAATTCCTGCTGAAAAGCAATACCAATGACATGTTCACCGAGACCTTCGAGATCATCGGAAAGGCCACCAACGCGGACCATATTTATTATTACGAAAATGACCTAAGAACAAACCTGATCAGCCAGCAGATCAAATGGGCAAAACCCGGAGTGAAACTGCAGATTACGCCACTGCGGAAATTTACGCATGAAGACCTGAAAGAGATCACAGACAGCATTCGCATCAAAAAGACCTTTTACACCCACACCCGGGAACTGGAGGATACTTTTTTTAAAAAACTGCTTGTCGCCAATGAAATTCAGTCGATACTGATCATCCCAATCTTCAGAAAAAACGCGTTTACCGGATTCATCGGTTTTGACGATTGTGCGTTTGAAAGGAACTGGACAGACGACGAGATCAATATCTTACAGACCCTCGCCAATAACATTTCCGCAGCACTGGAACGAAACCTCAATGAAAATATGATTTATGAAAGTGAGGAAAAATTCCGATTGCTCGCCAATAATATCCCGGGGACGGTTTACCTTTTCAGGAATGACGAGCACTGGTCCAAGGTGTACATCAACGACCAGATCAGGAAACTGACCGGCTACAGCAAATCCGATTTCCTCGAGAACAGGATCCGTTACACCAGCCTGATCCATCCCGATGACCAGCCGAAAGTAGCAGCGGTGATTAAACAGGCACTGGATAACAAACAGCCCTTCAATGTAATCTACCGTTTAAAGAAGAAAAATGGCGACACAGTCTGGGTAGAAGAATTTGGTGATTTTATTATTGTAGACAACGAGATCGCCTTTGTGGAAGGTATTTTTATTGACATTACGGAACGGAAAGAGAATGAGAATGCGATAAAGGCAAGGGAAGTCGCGGAAGCGGCAAATAAGGCAAAGTCTGATTTCCTGGCAAACATGAGCCATGAGATACGAACCCCATTAAACGGTATTATTGGTTTTACAGACCTGCTGATGAAAACCGATCTGGAAACCATGCAGAAGAAGTACATGGGCACCATTCACCAGTCGGCGCACTCATTGCTCGAAATTATCAATAACATTCTTGATTTCTCAAAAATCGAGGCCGGCAAACTGGAACTGGAAATAAAGAAACACGACTTACGGGAACTACTGGATCAGGTAATTGACCTGATCTCATTTGAATCCAGTCAGAAAAGCATCGAACTAAACCTTCGGATTTCTGATGATATCGCGAGATACGTGTGGATTGACTCCATCAGGATCAAGCAAATCCTGTTCAACCTGCTGGGCAATGCGGTCAAGTTTACCGAACGGGGAAAAATAGCGCTGGAAGTCATTTCGATTGAAAAAAAATCAGATACTGAAAGTACCATACGCTTCTGCGTAAAAGATACGGGTATTGGAATCTTAAAGGAAAATCAGGCAAAGATATTCACTGCCTTCTCTCAGGAAGACAACTCCACCACGAGAAAGTATGGCGGAACGGGTCTTGGACTGACCATTTCAAACCAGCTGCTCAGCCTGATGAACAGCAAACTCGAGCTGATCAGCGAACCCGGAAAAGGAAGCTTTTTCTGGTTTGATATCACATTGAAAACCTCAAAGGAAAAGACGGAGTGCATTGATGAGACCATCACACCTGCAGAAAGCGAGTTTCAGTACGAAATTATCAAGGAACCGCTGAAAATATTGGTCGTGGAAGATAATAATATCAATATGTTATTGGTAAAAACAATCATAAAAAATATTGTGCCGAACGTGATACTGTCCGAAGCCAACAATGGTGAAATTGCGGTAAGCCAATTCATAAATAACCCACCCGATTTAATCTTTATGGATGTGCAGATGCCTGTCATGAACGGTTACGAAGCCACCGCCGAGATCCGAAGGCTGCAATATGGAAAGTCAACGCCCATCATCGCACTGACTGCGGGAATTGTTAAGGAAGAACGCGAACGTTGTATACAGGCCGGGATGAATGACTACATTACCAAGCCCATCATCAAAGGTTCTATCGAAACGATGATCCGAAAGTGGATCCCGGAGAAAAGTAGTTTATAGTTCAGCAGATGGGGAGTCCGGAAGACGCTCTTCAGTAATCTTAAAATCATTTCCATCAAAAGAAACCCAACAGTTTGCTGTATCCGCCCTTACCCCATCTTACAAACTTCCCCTGTTCCGATCTTTCTATCTTCCGAACTTTTTCAATATTTTTTTCATACTTTTGACCCTGTTAAAAAAACACGCAAATGGCTTCAGTAAAACTCGGCGAAAACGCCATCAACACAAATGGTGACCTGCCAAAAAACGGTGCAAAGGCACCGGAATTCAACCTCATAAAAAATGACCTTTCCGCCGCTTCGCTTGCTGATTATGCGGGAAAGCAGCTGGTACTGAATATTTTTCCAAGTATTGATACCAGTGTTTGCGCCATGTCGGTACGGCAGTTCAATGAAAAAGCCGGAAACCTTGACAATACTGCAGTACTCTGTATATCAAGGGATTTACCATTTGCACAAAAACGTTTCTGCGGTGCCGAAAATATTTCAAACGTACAGACGTTATCAGATTTCCGTGAAGGCCAATTCGGAAAAGATTATGGACTGGAAATGCTGGAAGGTCCGCTGGCGGGATTACATGCCAGGGCTGTAATAGTAATCGGCACGGATGGCACAGTGAAGTACACCGAGCTGGTTCCTGAAATCGGCAAAGAACCCAATTACGAGGCTGCCCTAAATGCACTTTAATTAATGAAGACAGACAATTCTTTCATTACCGGCCGACTCAAAAGCTTTAAGTTTGCTTTTGCCGGTGCTTATAAGCTGGTAACAACCGAGCACAGCATTATGGTACAGTTTTCTTTGGGACTGATCATGACCGCAGCGGGATGGTATTTTGGCATTACAAAATATGAATGGTTGTTTCAGGTATTTGCGATTGGATTGGTGTTAAGTATTGAAGGGCTCAACACAGCTGTTGAGAAAATCGCCGACTTTATTCATCCTGATTTCCATACAAAAATCGGTTTCATAAAAGACATTGCTGCAGGGGCCGTATTTTTCGCCGCTTTGGCAGCACTCGCGATTGCTTGTATTATATATGTTCCCTACATAATGGCGTTATAAATGAGGCTAATTTTTTTATCTTTATAGCATAACCCAAAACGCATGGCAAAAACCACAAAGAAAGAAACGACGGCGGCATCCCCTGCCCCTGAAGCTAAAAAAGGCTTCAGGATTACCAAACAGCATAAAGTCCTTATGGGGAGTTTGCTGGTATTGTTCTCTGTCGCCTTATTACTGTCATTCATTTCTTTTTACATCTACGGGCAACAAGACCAAAGTGCCGTCAATGAACTCACGGACCGCAACACAAAAGTGCAAAACTGGCTGGGAAAATTCGGGGCTTATCTTGCAGATGTTTTTGTTTACAAAGGCTTCGGACTCGCTTCACTCCTATTTGTCCGCCTTTTTTTCCTGACCGGTGCCTATCTGGTACTTGACCTGCCGCTGCGAAAGTTGAAAAATGTCTGGTTCTGGGATTTGTTTGCGATG
>CALRKC020000352.1:0-3639 GCA_943367895.1 Erythrobacter sanguineus
ACTATGGAGTCTGCAATGAGTATGATTGCTGGTACAGCAAGATCTATGGGTATAACTGTATCAGGAGAATCTCCTCTTAAAAAAGCTTAAGACATGGCAAAATTGACAAAAAAGCAAAAAGAGGCTGCTTCAAAAATTGAGAAGAACAAAATGTATTCTTTGAAAGATGCTTCTGCATTGGTTAAAGTAATCGCTTCTGCAAAATTTGATGAGTCTGTGGATATCGCCGTAAAATTAGGCGTTGACCCAAGAAAAGCAAACCAGATGGTAAGGGGTGTTGTAACACTTCCTCACGGAACTGGTAAGGATGTAAGGGTTTTGGCCCTTGTAACTCCTGATAAAGAAGCGGAAGCTAAAGCTGCCGGTGCAGACCACGTAGGTTTAGACGACTACCTTCAGAAAATCAAAGACGGCTGGACGGATATTGACGTAATCATCACTATGCCTGCCGTTATGGGTAAATTAGGTCCGTTAGGACGTGTATTAGGTCCACGTGGCCTTATGCCAAACCCAAAAACCGGAACAGTTACTATGGATGTAGCGAAAGCTGTAGCTGAAGTAAAAGCCGGTAAGATTGATTTCAAAGTAGATAAGACAGGTATCGTTCACGCCGGTATTGGAAGGGTTTCCTTCAATGCAGATCAAATCGTGGACAATGCTCATGAGATTATTCAAACATTAATTAAACTGAAGCCAACTGCGGCAAAAGGACAATACATCAAAAGCATTCACTTGTCAAGCACAATGAGTCCTGCGATTGCCCTTGATCCTAAAGCAGTCTAAGCAGTAAAAGATTTTTAATATGACTAGAGAAGAAAAATCAATCGCAATTGAAAATTTAACTGCACAGTTAGCCGGTAGTACTACCGTATATATGGCAGATATTTCAGGACTTGACGCAGAAACAACTTCAAACCTAAGAAGGGCTTGCTTTAAAGCAGGTATCAAACTTGAAGTGGTTAAAAATACCCTGCTTGAAAAAGCAATGGAAGCGTCTGACAATAATTATGGGGATTTGGCCTCGATCTTAAAAGGAAATACTTCGATCCTTCTTTCAGAAACTGCTAACGCGCCTGCAAAGATCATCAAGGAATTCCGTAAAAAATCGGACAAGCCTATCCTTAAGGGAGCTTATATCAATTCCGAAATCTACATCGGTGACAACTTACTGGAATCATTGGCATCATTGAAATCCAAAGAAGAAGTTATCGGAGAAATCATCGGATTGCTTCAATCACCGGCTCAAAGAGTTATTTCAGCTCTTAAGAACCAGTTCAAGGATGAAGAAGCAGCGTAAGCTCATTCAACAAGCGCACAATAATAAATTATATTTTACAAATCATTTTAAACGATAGAAAAAATGGCAGATTTGAAACAATTCGCAGAACAATTAGTTAACCTTACTGTAAAAGAAGTTAATGACTTAGCAACAATATTGAAAGATGAATACGGAATTGAGCCTGCTGCAGCTGCAGTAGTAGTTTCCGGTGGTGGTGGCGAAGCTGCTGCTGAAGAAGCTCAGACTGAATTCAACGTAATCCTTAAAGATGCAGGTGCTTCTAAATTAGCTGTAGTTAAATTGGTAAAAGAACTTACCGGTTTAGGTCTTAAAGAAGCTAAAGAAGTAGTTGACAGCGCTCCAAGTTCAGTTAAAGAAGGTGTTTCTAAAGAAGAGGCTGAAGGCCTGAAAAAAGCTTTAGAAGAAGCCGGAGCTGTTGTTGAGCTTAAATAGTACAACTCGGTTTTGAAAACTAGGTTTAGGTCTTGGATACACATCCAAAGACCTAAACCATTTTTCGTATAATAAAATTATATCCAGTTTTATTATCATTTTAGTTAAATACGAAAAAGCTTTTAATCAATACGAAGAAAGAAAACAGGCTCCTTACTTGGCTTATTTTTAAAGATGTATTGATATTAAAAAGAAAGTATGGATTACATAGTGTTTCACACAAAAATTACTTTTTTTTAATCAAAATTTTGTCCATTGATGATAACAAATCAGACTGAAAGATTGAATTTTGCCTCGACCAAAAATATCCCGGACTATCCGGATTTCCTCGATATTCAGGTCAAATCCTTTAAAGATTTCTTCCAACTGGAAACCAAATCCGATGAAAGAGGCAACGAAGGGCTTTATAACACCTTCATGGAAAACTTTCCAATCACCGACACCAGAAACCAATTTGTACTGGAGTTCCTTGATTATTTTGTTGATCCGCCACGTTATACCATTCAGGAATGTATTGAGAGAGGATTAACGTACAGTGTGCCTTTAAAAGCGAGGCTGAAACTGTATTGTACCGATCCCGAACATGAGGATTTTGAAACTATTGTACAGGACGTGTACCTCGGTACTATTCCTTATATGACGCCAAGCGGTACGTTTGTTATCAACGGTGCCGAACGTGTAGTTGTATCGCAATTACACCGTTCACCAGGTGTTTTCTTTGGACAATCGTTCCACGCCAACGGAACCAAATTATATTCTGCCCGTGTAATCCCATTCAAAGGATCATGGATTGAATTCGCGACCGATATCAACAGCGTAATGTACGCCTATATCGACCGTAAGAAAAAATTACCTGTTACCACTTTATTCCGTGCAATCGGTTTCGAAAGGGATAAGGATATCCTTGAAATCTTTGACCTTGCAGAAGAAATCAAAGTTTCCAAAACAGGACTTAAGAAATACATCGGACGCAAACTGGCGGCACGTGTATTGAATACCTGGCACGAAGATTTCGTGGATGAAGATACCGGAGAGGTAGTTTCTATCGAACGTAACGAGATCATCCTCGACCGTGATACGATTATCGACAAGGATAACGTTGAGGAAATCATCGACGCCAATGTAAAATCGATCCTTTTGCACAAGGAAGATGCGAATCAGGCTGATTACGCCATCATCCACAACACACTGCAAAAAGATCCGACCAACTCTGAAAAAGAAGCCGTAGAGCACATCTACCGTCAGCTGCGTAACGCAGAACCACCTGATGAGGAGACCGCGCGTGGCATCATCGATAAATTGTTCTTCTCCGACCAACGCTACAACCTGGGTGAAGTGGGTCGTTACAGAATGAACAAAAAACTGAACCTTGATATCCCAATGGAAAAGCAGGTCTTGACCAAAGAAGATATCATTACTATCGTAAAATACCTGATCGAATTGATCAACTCTAAAGCGGAGATTGATGATATCGATCACTTGTCTAACCGTCGTGTACGTACTGTTGGCGAGCAGCTTTCAGCACAATTTGGCGTTGGACTTGCCCGTATGGCACGTACGATCCGTGAAAGAATGAACGTTCGTGACAATGAAGTCTTTACGCCGATTGATCTGATCAACGCCAAGACTTTATCGTCTGTAATCAACTCTTTCTTCGGAACAAACCAGTTGTCTCAGTTCATGGACCAAACCAATCCATTGGCCGAGATTACGCACAAAAGAAGATTATCTGCCCTTGGACCCGGAGGTCTTTCCCGTGAAAGAGCCGGTTTTGAGGTGCGTGACGTTCACTATACACACTACGGCCGTTTATGTCCGATTGAAACGCCTGAAGGACCAAACATCGGTTTGATTTCCTCACTTGGCGTTTATGCGAAAGTAAACGGAATGGGATTCATCGAAACCCC
>CALRKC020000353.1:0-3636 GCA_943367895.1 Erythrobacter sanguineus
CAGTACATTGGTGACTTCAAAAGACAGGATTTGTCCGTAAATAGGCATGCCCGCACTGTTATTGGGTTCGCCATCATCATTCGCACGAAATGTTATTTTTTCACTACCCAATTGGTAAGCATAGCACCAATGTCTCGCGCTGTAATGCTGTTTTCTCAATTGCTCGAGAATCGCCTTCACTTCCGCTTCAGAAGTTACCGGAAACGCATAGCCGAAGAATTTGCTGCCCTTTTCTTTGAACAGCGCTTCTTCCGAAGCGGTGGCAATGGTTTTATAAGTGTCTTTGGTGATGGTGTTCATGCATTAACAGCCATGAATTTTTTTTCAAAAAGATTGACAACATCCTCGTCCGGCTGAAGATGCCAAACGTTGATGCCAAGCGCCGCGGCTGCATCGGTATTTTCTTTTTTATCATCTACGAAAAGGGTACGTCTTGGGGAAAGATCGTGTTTCTTGAGTATAAAATTGAAAATGGCCTCATCGGGTTTGCGCATACCCATTTCGTGGGAATAATATACTTTTTTAAAGCACCGGTAAAAATCACTGGCAAAAGACATCCCCACCTGGCTTTCAAAATGCTCCATGTGGATGATATCTGTATTGGTAAGCAGGAAAAGTCTGTATTTGGTAGAAAGCAATTGCAGGAATTCAAGACGGTACAGCGGAAAATCACCAATCAGGCTGTTCCAGGCGGCTTTTATTTCGTCAATTGAAGCATTGGGGAGCGTTTTTTTAAATCCTTCAAGAAATTGATTTTCGGTAATCCTGCCGAGTTCAAAATCCTCATTGTATTTCAACAACTCGGGGTTGGGTCCGTCAAGCCCTAATTTTTTAAATTCGTTGATCGATCTTTCTTTTTCAAGGTCGATTAGCACATCGCCAAAATCAAAAATAATTGTGTTGATCATTGTTTGTAAGAATTAGAAATTCATCTCCCGAAATAGTACACTTTTCAGAAACATTACCCGAAATATAAGGCGCTTTGATGCCGCTGCCAAACGAAATTTTTCCTCTGAAAATTCTCGCCTCGTCCCAAAAACCGGCATCTATGAATGTCTGTAAAGTCCTTCTTCCACCTTCAATGATCACCGACTGTATTTCGCAGTTAAATAAATATTCTGCAATTTGGGCGGCCATATTTTCATTAAAGTCAATTTCGGTGTCTGAAATCAGGATGGTTTTCGCCTGATTATCAAATATATGATTTTCTTTTGGAATTTTGTTATGCCTGTCGATAACTATTCTGACCGGATTATTCCCGGACCAATCGCGTGTGGTGAGCGTCGGATTGTCGTCCTTTGCAGTTTGGGTCCCGATCAGGATTGCCTGTTCTTCGCTGCGCCATTTGTGAACCAGCTGACGTGAAAATTCAGTTGTAATCCATACCGGTTTGGCTTCGGACTTCGTTTTTGGGGCGATGAAACCGTCCTGCGTTTCTGCCCATTTTAATATGATATAAGGCCTCTTCCTATTGTGGAAAGTAAAGAACCTTTTATTCAGGGCTGCGCATTCTTTTTCCAGAATGCCTATAGTCACCTTCCTGCCGGCTTCCTGAAGTCTGCGGATGCCTTCGCCTGAAACTTTTGAATGCGGGTCGGTAATTCCAATCACAACCTCGGGGATGTTTTTCGCAATAATCAAATCACAGCAGGGAGGGGTTTTCCCAAAATGGCTGCAGGGTTCAAGACTTACATAGATGGTTGATTTTTCAAGTAATGAAATGTCTTTTACTGAATTTACAGCGTTTACTTCGGCGTGTGGCCCGCCGGCTTTTTTATGCCAGCCTTCCCCGATGATTTTCCCCTGATGTACAATGACGCTGCCAACCATTGGATTGGGATAAGTCGTGCCCAGACCGTTTTGAGCCAGTTCCAGACAACGTTGCATAAATTTCTCATGGTCGGTCATAGTACAAAAATAAGCTAAAAAATGATTAGGTTTGTGCGGCGATTTACAGTTTGCAGTATGGGAAGTATCAGGAAAATTGAACAGAAAGACAATCACGCAATTGCTGCGGTGATCCGTATGGTGTTGGAGCAGATGCAGGTGCCGAAAGTTGGTACTGCTTATGCAGATCCGCAGCTGGATTGTATGTTTGAAACCTATAATAGGCCCCATGCGGTTTATTATGTCGTTGAAAATGACGGGAAAATAGTTGGCGGTGCCGGGATAATGCAGCTTGAGCTCGCTGAAGGCGGCATCTGCGAATTACAGAAAATGTACTTTTTGCCCGAAACGCGTGGTTTGGGATTGGGTAAGCAATTGATACAGCAATGCCTGCTGGACGCGAAATCGTTCGGGTTTACGGCCTGTTATCTGGAAACGATGCCTTACATGGAAGCGGCACAACATTTGTACCAACAAACAGGGTTTGCATATCTAGATGCACCGATGGGATGTACCGGACATACTTCATGCCCTGTCTGGATGCTTAAGACTTTATAGCTATGAAAATCAGTACTTACCGATCCGGTTTCGTTGAAGCGCTTACGCCAATTTATGACAGGCAGGAAGCGGAAAGTTTCTTTTACCTGATTCTGGATGCGCACCATGGGCTAAAACGGATTGACTTGGCTTTGAATCCTGAAAAGCAACTTTCAAAAAATGAGCTTGAAAAATGGAATTTCCTTCTTGAACAGCTTAAAGCTGAAGTCCCTATTCAGTATTTGCTGGGTAAAACCACTTTTTATGGACTGCCTTTTATGGTCAATGAACATGTTCTGATTCCTAGACAGGAAACGGAGGAGTTGGTCGATTGGATTCTCAGCGATAATAAAAGGGAAAACCTGAATGTACTTGATATTGGCACAGGAAGCGGATGCATCGCAATTTCGTTGGCGAAAAATCTTGAGAATGCCACTACAACTGCGATTGATGTTTCAGAGAACGCTTTGGTTACAGCCGGACAAAATGCGGAAATGAATAATGTACAAGTGGATTTTCAATTTCGCGATATATTGGCTGTAAATGAATTGGAACAATTTGATATTATTGTCTCCAATCCGCCTTATGTGCGCGAACTCGAGAAGGATGAAATCCGCAGGAATGTGCTGGAGCATGAGCCACCTCTGGCCTTATTTGTTTCAGATACTGAACCGTTGGTTTTTTACCGGAAAATAGCGGCATTGGCCTTTAAAAGCCTGAATTCGGATGGGAAATTGTATTTTGAGATCAATCAGTATCTGGGTGAGGAAATGTTTCAAATGCTTGAAGAAACAGGATTTACGGCGATCGAACTCCGGAAAGATATTTATGGGAATGACCGTATGATCAGGGCTTCTTTGTAAAGCTGGGCGGTCTCGGTCAGCGTTGGCGTTATTGTGAATTGTTACGCTGTCCGAACACGCATCCGCAACAGGGATGGCAGCGAAAATCCTGCCGGCGCAGCAAGGCAGATTGCAGCGGATAGCCCGGCCCGCAGGGGTTGCCAAAAAATAAAAACTTATTCGTAGCGTAACGCCTCGATTGGGTCGAGTTTGGCAGCTTTAATTGCAGGATATAATCCGGAAGCGATGGCGACCAGGAAGCTTACGACAAATGCCCAGACGATGGCACTCCATGGAATGACAAATGTGAAGCCAATAAGCGAAGAAATGATATACCCGATCAACAATCCGAAGATTGAGCCTACAATAC
>CALRKC020000354.1:0-3634 GCA_943367895.1 Erythrobacter sanguineus
TTCGGGATTGATCTAGACGATATATATAAGGTTGAAGATATTTTGCCGGAAGTATTCAGGAAGCAATTTTCACTGGAATTAAAGGAAAATGCAGGAGCGGGCACAGATGAATTGCACATCGGTTATGTCAAAATTGAAAAACTGTTAAAGGAATAATCACTAAATGCGGAAATATTAGTTGTTTTGGTATTGTGTAAAAGCAGGAATAACTTTTTCCGTAAAAAATAAAATACGTTTTTCAGTTTCCGAATATAAGGTTACTTTTGCACATGCAACACAATGTACTCATTTTAGATTTCGGATCGCAATACACACAACTAATTGCGAGAAGGGTTCGCGAGTTAAATATCTTCTGCGAAATATTCCCTTACAACAACATTCCTTCAGATTTATCAACTTACAAAGCCGTAATCCTTTCGGGAAGTCCGTTTTCGGTTCGCGCCGAAGATGCACCACATCCTGATTTATCACAAATCCGCGGAAAGCTGCCGCTACTGGCCGTTTGTTATGGCGCACAATACCTGTCGCATTTCAGCGGCGGAGAGGTCGCTCCGTCCAACACGCGTGAATATGGGCGTGCCAACCTCGGTTTTATCAAATCGGGTGAGCCTTTCTTTGAAGGCGTGAGCGAAAACTCACAGGTCTGGATGAGCCACAGCGATACCATCAAAAAACTGCCAACCAACGGTATCAAACTGGCGAGTACCCACGACGTGGAAAATGCCGCTTATAAGATTGAAGGCGAAACAACCTATGCGATTCAGTTCCATCCGGAAGTATACCATTCGACTGACGGGAAAACAATGCTCGAGAATTTCCTGGTAAAGATCGCCCATGTGCCGCAAAACTTCACCCCGAATGCCTTCGTCGAAGAGATTGTGGAAGAGATGAAACAGAAAGTCGGCAATGATAAAGTTGTGCTCGGACTTTCAGGTGGCGTAGACTCTACCGTTGCGGCGGTATTGTTACATAAAGCCATCGGCAAAAACTTATATTGCATTTTTGTCAATAATGGTTTGCTTCGCAAGAATGAATTTGAAAATGTTTTGGACCAATACAAGCATATGGGTCTTAACGTAAAAGGCGTTGATGCCTCAAAGCGTTTTATCGATGCACTTGCCGGCATTGAAGATCCTGAGCTTAAGCGAAAAGCCATCGGGCGCGTGTTTATCGAGGTTTTTGATGATGAGGCACACCAGATTGAGGATGTAAAATGGCTGGCACAGGGAACGATTTATCCCGATGTAATTGAGTCGGTTTCCGTAAAGGGGCCATCCGCCACAATTAAATCTCACCACAATGTGGGCGGTTTACCCGACTATATGAAATTGAAGATAGTAGAACCGCTTCGTATGCTCTTCAAGGATGAGGTTCGCAGGGTAGGGGCTACATTAGGTATTGATGCCGCGTTATTAGGGCGTCATCCGTTTCCGGGGCCTGGATTGTCAATCAGGATCCTTGGGGATATTACACCGGAAAAAGTCCGTATCTTGCAAGACGTGGATGCCGTTTTTATTGATGGACTCAAATCCTGGGGATTGTATGATAAAGTATGGCAGGCAGGCGCTATTTTGCTTCCTGTAAACAGCGTTGGCGTGATGGGCGATGAGCGTACATATGAGAAAGTGGTTGCCCTGCGTGCAGTGGAGTCGACAGATGGTATGACGGCGGATTGGGTACACCTTCCTTACGACTTCCTGATGAAAGTGTCTAATGACATCATCAACAAGGTGAAAGGCGTAAACCGTGTGGTGTATGATATCAGCTCAAAGCCACCGGCGACCATTGAATGGGAGTAAATTCTGGTTTTGGTTATAATCTTAAAACAATGTACATGAAACAATTATTCGTATTTTTTGCGGCATTTATGCTGGTTTCCTGTTCCGCATTTGCGCAGGATAAGATCATTAAGCATAAAGTAGCGAAAGGCGAAACCGTGACGCAAATCGCGGAAAAATACAAGATTACGCCCGCTGAAATCTACCGCCTCAATCCGGATTCGCAGAATGGATTAAAGACAGATATGGTTTTATTGATTCAAAGCAATGTAAAGCCTGAATCGAAAATAACTATCAAGAAGCATACTGTCGCTGCGGGAGAGACATTATACGCTTTAACGAAAATGTACGGTGTTTCCAATGAGGATATCCTCAAAGCCAATCCTGGGTTGTCAAAAGACGGGCTGAAAACAGGTCAGGTTATTGATATACCTTCGAAATCGGGTTGGCACATTTCCCCCTCACTTTCCGAAAAAGCCAAAAAAGCAGATAAAAAGCCCGATCCTGTATTTCATACTGTGGTTTCAGGCGACACCAAATATTCCATTGCCAAACAATATGGCACGACTGTAACGCAGCTGGATGCTGACAATCCGGAGATTAAGAACAGCCTCCAGATTGGTTTCAGGATAAAGGTTTTCCCAAATACCAACAAAGCGGTTCAGGAAGTTACTGTCGAAGAAGACAAAACCATCAGCATCAAGCCTGAGATTAATAAGCCTGAATTTATTGATTATCAGGTGAAGTCCAGGGAGACCTTATATAGTCTTGGCAGGAAATTCGGGATGGATCAGGAAGCACTTATCAAACTGAATCCCGATCTGAAGGAAGGTGTGAAGGAAGGCATGACGATTCGATATCCCGCTTCGGTAAAAGTGAATGAAACGGTTACCAAATCTGTCTCGGGGCTTTCAAAAACATTGAATACAGCGAACAAAAAACAATTGGTGGTTTTACTGCCGTTTAATATTTCCAAAATTGAAGGCGATACCGTAAATTCCACTGCGGCAAGGCTTAAGAAGGATAAATTCCTCAACATGACCCTTGATTTCTATTCCGGTGCGTTGATGGCAGTAGATTCTGCGAAAGCGCTAAACCTGAACATTGACGTGAAAATATACGATTCACAGGAAACAAAAAGTTCTTCTTCGGTTGCGACGCTGATCAGCCAGAACAGCATCAGCACTGCCGATGTCGTAATCGGGCCCTTTTATCAGGCCAATGTAGAAAAGACAGCCGAATTGCTTCAGAAAAAGAACGTAGCCGTGATTTCGCCCTTGTCCAAAGAAACAGGGAAACAGTTTTCAAACCTGTTGCAGTCCATGCCTTCTTCTGAATTGATTAAAAATGAAATGCTGGATTTCCTCCGTTCTAAAAACGGAAATATCACGGCTATAGTGGATCCTAAAAGATTGTCGGCCAGACAATTCCTGACGCAAAATCATAAAGATGTAAAACTAATAGCACTGAATGAAAAAGGATTGCTGACTGCCGATGGTGTTGCGGCTGCCTTCGTTAAAGGCAAAATGAATTATGTGATTCTCGATACGGAAAAAACAGGTTTGATCCTGAATACCATGAATGTCCTCATTCCGCTGATGGCAGATTATCAATTACAGCTGGTCATCCTCGAGAAAAACGATACCTTCGACTTTGAGGAGATTCCGTTAGCAAAACTGGCGCAGCTTCATTTGTTATATCCGTCACTGACCAAGGACAACGATACGCCGGAAGCTTCAATTTTCGAGAAAGACTACAAAGAAAAAAACAAGATTTTCCCAAACCAGTATGCTACCCGCGGATTTGATGTCGTTTTTGATGCTATGCTCAGGCTTTCACAGGAAAAAAGCTTTATG
>CALRKC020000355.1:0-3634 GCA_943367895.1 Erythrobacter sanguineus
CAGGTATTCACTTCAGAATTGTTTCG
This sequence comes from Erythrobacter sanguineus, assembly GCA_943367895.1. GTDB lineage: Bacteria > Bacteroidota > Bacteroidia > Flavobacteriales > Flavobacteriaceae > Flavobacterium. The sequence goes on from CALRKC020000355.1 coordinate 27, forward strand.
TTACCTTAAAATATTAAACAAAATCTAACTATGCAATCATTCATCGGTACCGGTGTAGCGCTGGTCACTCCTTTCAAAAAAGATTTTTCCGTAGATACGGAAGCTTTGATTAAAATCGTAAACCACGTCATAGCGGGCGGTGTCGAGTATCTCGTCGTTCTTGGTACAACCGGTGAACCGGCCACATTGACGGAAGCGGAAAAGGAATTGGTGATCAGTACCATCGTAAAAGCGAACAACGGAAGACTTCCGATGGTGTTGGGTGTCGGAGGCAACGATACCGCTGCAGTGGTTGAGGAACTTAAAACCCGAGATTTCTCTGATTTCTCGGCCATTTTATCAGTTTCACCTTACTATAATAAGCCAACGCAGGAAGGGATTTTCCGTCACTTCAGTGCCATAGCGGAAGCCTCGCCGGTGCCTGTAATATTATATAACGTTCCCGGCAGGACAGGAAGCAACGTGCTGCCTTCGACTATCATCAGATTGGCGAAACAGTATAAAAATATTATCGCCGTGAAAGAGGCCGCAGGGGATATTGTACAGGCAATGAAAATCATACAGGACAAACCGAAAGATTTTCTGGTAATCTCCGGCGACGATATGATAACACTTCCGATGATTCTGGCCGGCGGGTCCGGGGTGATCTCGGTAATCGGGGAGGGATTTGCTAAAGAATTCTCCGAAATGGTGCGCCTTGGCCTAAACCGTAAGACCGATGAGGCCTACGCGCTTCACTACAAAATTGCGGATGCCATAGACATGATTTTCGAACAGGGAAATCCCGGTGGAATCAAGCAAATACATAAGGCAATGGGACTTTCTGAAAACACGGTCAGGCTGCCGCTGGTTGAGGTGAATGAAGAGCTTGCAGGAAGAATCAACAGCTTCGTAAAATCGCTTGGATATTAATCACAAACAATAATCACTACGACACAGGGCCTCCAAAAAAATGTTTTGTAGTCTGCAATTAATGACTAAATTTGCAGCTTGATTTTCAGCCAATATCAATGCTGCGGAAAAATCTTAAACCTAAAAATTAAAATGAAGAAATATATTTCTCTGCTTTTTGTCCTTCTGTTACTGAATTCCTGCAGCGAATATCAAAAAGCGCTCAAGAACGAGGATACCGGCAAAAAATATGAGGTTGGAACAAAAATGTATGAAAAAGGCAAGTTCGGCAAGGCATTAAGGCTTTTTGAACAAATTGCACCATCTTATCAGGGTAAACCGCAGGCAGAGAAATTGTTTTACATGTACGCCAAATCATTTTATGCTGAAAAGCAATATTATCCGGCCAGTTATCAGTTTGAAAAATTTGCCTCGACTTATCCTAGAAGTGAAAGAGCAGAAGAGGCGGCGTATTTGGGAGCGTACAGTTATTCGAAATTATCTCCAAGATACAGTCTTGACCAGGTTGATACCTATAAGGCTATCGACAAGCTGCAGACTTTTATAAACAATTATCCTAATTCTGAATTTTTGCCTGAAGCCAACCGTGTTGCCAAGGAATTACGGGAGAAGATTGAAAAGAAGAGTTTTGAGATTGCGAAACAATACAACACAATTTCCGATTATAAATCAGCATTGATTGCGCTGGATAATTTCATTGCAGATTTTCCGGGAACACCATACAAGGAGCAGGCATTATACTACAAACTGGATTCTGCCTACAACCTCGCCATCAACAGTATTGCGTCTAAGATGGAGGAAAGACTGGTCGTAGCCAAAAATGCCTATACCAGTTTGATTAAGTTTAATGCATCATCAGAATACAAAGGCAGGGCGGACGAGATGCTGGCCCGGATTGAAACAGATTTAAAACAATTTTCTAAATAAAAAAGTCATGGATTTAAAAAAGACGAATGCTCCGGTAAACACAATCACTTATAACAAAAGTCAGATTGAAGAGCCTACCGGAAATGTGTATGAGGCAATCACGATTATGGCTAAAAGAGCAAACCAGATCAATTCTGAAATCAAGAAGGAACTGACAGAAAAACTGGAAGAGTTTGCGACTTACAATGACAGTCTGGAAGAAATCTTCGAAAATAAAGAACAGATCGAAGTCTCTAAATTTTACGAGAAACTTCCAAAACCACATGCTTTGGCAGTACAGGAATGGCTGGATAACAAAATCTACCACAAAGATTCCTCTAAATAATATTCCATGTCAGTTTTAAGCGGTAAAAGAATATTACTGGGTGTTTCTGGTGGCATTGCCGCATATAAGACTGCAGGTTTGGTAAGACTTTTTATAAAAGCAGGCGCACAGGTTCAGGTAATTATGACGCCTGCTTCTAAAGACTTTGTCACTCCGCTGACATTGTCGACACTCTCCAAAAACCCCGTTCATTCCACTTTTTACAATGAAGACAGTGAAGATGCTGTCTGGAATAACCATGTAGAGCTGGCACTTTGGGCTGATCTGATGCTGGTTGCTCCGGCAACTGCAAATACCTTGTCAAAAATGGCCTCGGGTACCTGTGATAACCTGCTGATGGCAACGTATCTTTCTGCAAAATGCCCTGTTTATTTTGCTCCGGCAATGGATTTGGATATGTACAGACATCCTTCCACGTTAGAGAATTTCAATGCCTTAAAGCAATTTGGGAACGTTATGATTCCTGCGGAAAGCGGGGAACTGGCAAGTGGACTTTCAGGTGAAGGCAGGATGGCGGAGCCCGAAAATATAATTACTTTTATTGAGTCTGATCTTGAGTCCAAATTACCCTTAAAAGGAAAAAAAATACTCATTACTGCCGGTCCCACATACGAAGCGATAGACCCTGTGCGTTTTATAGGGAACCATTCGTCGGGAAAGATGGGATTTGACATTGCGGAATCGGCGGCAGGATTGGGTGCCTCAGTAATTTTAATTACGGGTCCGACGCATTTTGTTGCTAAAAATTCCAACATAGAGACGGTTCGCGTCGTTTCGGCGAAGGATATGTATGAAGCCTGTCATCAGTTTTATGCGACTGTTGACGTTGCCATTGCTGCAGCGGCTGTTGCGGATTACAGGCCTAAAACCATAGCTGACGAGAAAATCAAGAAGACGACTGAGGCGTTTACGATTGAATTGGAAAAGACGCAGGACATCCTTGCTTCCATGGGACAAATAAAGAAAAACCAGTTCCTGATCGGATTTGCCCTGGAGACGGAAAATGAGATTGAAAATGCCAGGTTGAAAATCACGAAAAAAAACCTAGATTTGATAGTTTTAAATTCGTTGCGGGATGAGGGTGCAGGTTTTGGTAAGCCAACGAACAAGATTACGTTCATAGATAAAGATTTCAATATCGAACCGATGGACCTGAAGTCGAAGGAAGCCGTCGCCGAAGATATCTTAAATAAAGTAATACTACATTTCAATGCGTAGAATCATCTGTCTTTTGCTACTTGTATCGGGCTTTGCCAATGCACAGGAACTGAATTGTGAAATAAAAATCAATTCAGAACGCGTGGCGGCAACGAATCAGCAGATTTTCAAGACACTGGAGAAATCGCTGACTGAATTTGTCAATAAAACCAAATGGTCCGAACAGGAATACAGGTCGAAAGAGCGTATTGATTGTACCATGTTTATTAACGTTTCCTCGTACACC
>CALRKC020000356.1:0-3620 GCA_943367895.1 Erythrobacter sanguineus
TGCACAGGGCCCGAGTCCGTCATCGAAAACACTCGTTACGGTATTGCATTCGAACAATTGGGTCAATGGAATCGTGTTGAATGTTCCGGAAGGTGCTCCCGCCGGGTACACGCGCCAGTTAAGTACTACGGAACAAACGTTTGATGTAGCTGTTTTCCAGGTTTTTACCTCTCCCGCGGTGATCGATGCACAACTTGAATTCTGACTGAAAGTTCCGAGGTCCAGGCCGTCAAAGAACTGCGCGCCGGGATTGGGGTTGATGAGTTGGATGGGCTGGGAGCCGGAAATGTTGTAGATTGTGTTGTTGATCCTGATTCCGCTGGCAAAGGATTCGAAGTTCTGGCCGTAGCCAATAAAAGAAAAAAATAAAATAAAGAGCAGGCAGTAATTTTTTTTCATTGCTGTCAATTTTGGGAATAATAGAACAGTATTGTGTTTGGATTTTGGCTTTGAAATCAGTTGATAAAGGTATTTCTTTTTTAAGAAATGCACTAATTTTTATCTCAAATACAGCGTTTGCCAATTAAACTATCTTGGAATTATGATGGTAAACTCCAATCATGTACTATAGATGGATATCGCAGTGATAAACCCTGTTGTCCATGCATTCTGGAAATTAAATCCGCCGGTAATGGCATCAATATTGACAATTTCTCCCGCGAAAAAGAGGTTTTCCTGAAATTTGCTTTCCATTGTCTTAAAGTTGATTTCCCGCAAATCAATCCCGCCTGCAGTGACGAATTCTTCCTTAAAGGTGCTCTTTCCGTTCACCTGAAACTTACTTTCCGTTAGCGATAATGCCAATGCCTGGAGCTGGGTTTTGGAAAGATCTGCCCACTTGGTTTCATTATTGATTCCGGCCGCGAAAACCAGGCTTTCCCACAGACGATTCGGGAATTCAAAAGGCGATTTTTTAGAAACCGTTTTTTTCGCATGTTCCTGTTTCAGGCTGCGTAAGGTATTTTCGGCTTCCGCCAGATCCATGTCGTTCAGCCAATTTACAAAAATCATAAACTGATAATTTTTTTCTGCCAACACCCGCGCGCCCCAGGCGGAAAGTTTCAGGATGGCCGGCCCGCTCATTCCCCAGTGGGTAATCAGTAAAGGTCCGGTTGAAGCGAGTTTTGTATCTTTTACTTTTACCGAAACCATGGCCGAAACCCCTGGCAAATCCTTAATACGCGGATCTTTGATATTGAAAGTGAACAAGGAAGGAACCGGACTGACTATCGAGTGCCCCAATCCCTGCAGCATGTCCCAGATTTTCGGGTTGCTGCCCGTCGCCATCACGATTTTTTCGCAAAGGAAATGTTGCTGTTTGGTTTCTATTTTCCAATGGTCGCCGCTTTTAAGGATTTGATTTACGCTTTGACCGGTCAGTACTTTTATGCCTAATGTGTCAACCGCTTTTTGGAAGCAGTCAATAATGGTTTGTGATGAATCGGTAACCGGAAACATGCGCCCATCTTCCTCGATTTTGAGCTTCACGCCATGTGATTCAAACCACGCGATCGTATCGCCGGAAGCAAATTGATGGAAAGGGCCGCGCAATTCCTTCTCGCCGCGCGGATAGTATTTTACCAGTTCATTGGGTTCAAAACAGGCATGTGTCACATTACAGCGTCCGCCGCCGGAAATCCTGACTTTGGTCAGTACTTCCGAACCGCGCTCGAGAATAGCGACTTTCAAAGCTGGATTTCTTTCCACAATGTTTATTGCCGTAAAAAAGCCTGCCGCGCCGCCGCCAATTATTATTATGTCAAAATCCTGGTTCATATGCGGTCGGGAAAATCGGTGATGATGGCCTCTACGCCAAGTGATTTCATGTTCAGGATGTCTTCGGGTTCATTTACTGTCCACACAAATACCCTGAAATCCTTTTGCAGCAATTTGATATTTTCTTTATTAAGCAAATGAAAATGGGGATGAATGGTTTCAGCATGAATCGTTTTGGCAAAAGCCGCAGCCAGTGCCAGATCGGTTTCAGTCAAAACGCCCAAAGGAATTTCCGGATGCAATGCCCGAATGTGCTGCAACGCCGGCCAGTCAAATGATGAAATCAGGAATTGGGAAAAGCGCCAGCCTTTGGCGACATATTTTTCGATCAGCCTCAAAACCGGTTCGGCGGCTTTACCCGTTTTCAGTTCAATATTTATAAAACAACAGTGATCTACGATATCAAAAACTTCCGAAAGCAATGGTATCTGGTGCGCACCATCCACTTTCATTTTCTTTAGTTCGGATAAAGTCAGTTCCTCGACAACACCGCTTTGTCCCGTAACACGGTCTGTAGTATGGTCATGTATGACGATTATTTTCCCATCAGCGGAAAGATGCACGTCGAGTTCGATTCCTTCACAACCCAGCAAAATCGCCTTTTCAAAAGCAATCAGGGTATTTTCAGGCATATAACCTTTCGCACCGCGGTGGCCGATTTTCAGGATTTTTGTCATTTCGGGAATTGTCTTCCGCGAAATTAAATCTTTTCAAGCAAAACGATGCCGGATTCGCTGTCAATAATCACCTTACCGCCTGAAACTGTCGCTTTCTTACCGGAATAGGCATCGCGTATTTTGGTTCCGTTTTTAAAAATGGTGCCAACAGTAATTTCTTTTTTGCCCTTTTCAAGACTTAAGCCAATTACAACGGCATCAGTATAATTCCCTTTTGAAAAAGTCCTGCTGAAGAGGTAAGGCGAAGCGGAAAGCTGCTGATGTATGCCTGCCCCGACAGCTGCGTGGTTTTTCCTGAACTGTCCAAGTTTTTGCCAATGTGACAGTAGTTTCTGTGTTTCAGGATTGGTTTTGATGTCATCCCAATTCATGAAAGAACGCAATGTCGCGTCTCCTTGAGTGCCTTCAATTACCAGTGAGCGTCCGGTTTCATCACCGTAATAAGTCTGTGAGATACCCGGGGAAAGCAGTAACCTGATGGCACTGTCATAAGTTTTTTCACGCTTGGCATCGAAAGGCGAACCATCATCGTGGGAGGAAATGTAATTCAGTACGCTGAAGCCTTTCAGGTCGCCATTGAGTCTTTCAGAATACTTTGCAAAAAGCCCCTCATAGTCCAATTGTGCGGCATTCCACTTGAATTCAAAATTGATCATGTTATTGAAGCCATTTTCAAAATAATTCACTTTCCTGTCCCCGAAATCGAACCACTGTCCGCCGCTGATCCCATAATTGTATACTTCGGCAATGGTGTAAAAACCATTGTTATCCAATACTCTTCCGGGATTGTTTTTTTTCCAAAGTGCAAAGGCATAGTCGCATTCTTTCTTGAAGTCCGCCCAAACGCCTTCGTCGGTATGTTTTACGGTATCGGCGCGGTAGCCGTCAATCCCGAATTCGGACACATAATCCGTCAGCCATTTGATAATGTAGTTTTTCGGCGTACGCGCATAACCGGTTCTTTTGAAGAAGGCATCCAACGATGCTGTTTCGGTTTCATAACGCCCTTCATTTTTCCATTTTTCGGCGAGAAAATCAGGTATGGCCACTTCTTCAGTGCTTTCGGTTTTGACATCCGGAAGATTTTTAACCAAAGTACAGGCCGTTGTCCCTTCAAAACTTTTATAATCACATTGCGGTCCCGTACGCACCCAGCCTTCAGGCCAT
>CALRKC020000357.1:0-3620 GCA_943367895.1 Erythrobacter sanguineus
AATTAAGCAACAACCGCTGCCCGGAGAGCCTGCCCACGCCAGGATGTCACCGCCCGAGCGCAGGGCCGCCATGCAAAACCTGGATTGGGATACCTTAAATCCAAGAAACGCTGCGGTACTGGTGCTTTTTTATCCGAAAGCGCTAAAAACACACCTGGTATTGATTGTCAGAAACGCTTATAAAGGCGTGCATTCCTCCCAGATTGCATTCCCCGGCGGTAAGGTCGAATCCTACGATGCGTCTAAGGAAGCCACCGCACTTCGTGAAACGATGGAGGAAATCGGGGTGGCATTGGACCGGATTGAAGTCGTCATGCCGCTCTCTGAAGTGTACATCCCGCCCAGTAACTTTCGCGTGGCGCCGTTTCTCGCCATTAGTGCCGAAACCTTATCGTTTACACCGGACCCGCGTGAAGTGGCCGGGATTATTGAACTGCCGCTGGAATTGCTTTTGGACGACAGCAATATGCTGACAAAATCAATCGCCACCTCCTATGCGAACGATGTCGATGTACCCGTTTTTGATTTCGACGGCCGGATCGTCTGGGGCGCCACCGCCATGATGCTCGGTGAACTTAAAGAAGTGCTAAATAGCGCGCGAAAAGGGTAAGTTTTCGTATGTTTGCAGTTCATTTTTTGTAAATCATACTATGGGATTGTTTAAAAGAAATCCTTTCGGACATATTCTATTCCTGAAAAAATGGCTGATCCGCATCCTGGGCGCCATGACACACCGCCGTTACCGCGGTTTCAATGAATTGCAGATTGACGGCTCTGAAATCCTGAAGACTTTACCCGATACCAACGTACTGTTTATTTCAAACCACCAGACCTATTTTGCGGATGTCGTGGCCATGTTCCACGTGTTCAACGCCAGCCTGAGTGGGAGGGAAGACCATATCAGGAACATCGGCTACCTCTGGAAACCCAAGCTGAACCTCTATTATGTCGCCGCAAAAGAGACCATGACATCAGGCCTGCTGCCCAAAATTCTGGCCTATGCCGGCGCCATTACCGTCGAACGTACCTGGCGCGCAGAAGGGAAGGACATTCAACGGGAGGTAAATCTAAATGACACTGAAAATATTGGTATCGCATTGGAAGACGGCTGGGTAATCACGTTTCCGCAGGGCACAACCAAATCGTTTAAGCCCGTCAGGAAAGGTACCGCACACATCATTAAGGATTATAAGCCTGTCGTAGTCCCCATTGTCATTGACGGCTTCAGGCGCTCTTTCGATAAGAAAGGCCTCCGCATGAAGAAAAAAGGCATCCTCCAGACGTTCCAGATCAAGGAACCACTCGAAATCGATTATGAAAACGACACCATCGAACAGATCGTCGAAAAAGTCGAATACGCCATAGAACAGCATCCGTCATTCCTGAAAGTAATCCCACAGGAAGAATTGGAATTGCAGGAAGAGCTGAATAAGAAACGGGGATGGTAGCTTAAGAAGAAAAAAGAATCAAGACCGTTGCACTGCAGGAATCAAGATTATAATGGGGAAGCCTGATGCTTTTTTCCGATTTTCTTTTGCTTTCAGCGAAGCGCTCCTGATTCTTTCTGCTTTCAGCGAAGCGGTCTAATGAACCGCTTCCACCTTATATCCCTGCTTGCGCAACAAGGCAATCACGCCCTTTTCACCGCCAAGGTGTGCCGCGCCAACACCAAAGAAGGTTGGCTTTGCAGTAGTGATTTCGACGATACGCGGAATCCAGTTGGCATTGCGGTTCGTTAGCAATTCCGTTTCAAACCCGGACATCATCTCATTTTTGGATTCCTTCATCATGTCCAGCATGCCATTGAGGTCCTGCTTTTGGTACAATGCATAGAGCTTCTTGAACTCGTTCTTGTCATCCACCATATTGGTTTTGGCAGTTTCGATTAAGGCATTCATTTGTTCCTGATACGGAATGGCATCAAAAACATCCATCTGCTCCTTAACCGTCTCCAGGCCCTTTACTTCCTTATTGTTCGCAGTGGCGGCCTTCATCAGTTCCTGCTCCAGCGACTGCATCGGGCAATCCAGGAATTTCGTAATCATCAGCGAGCTGATGAAAAACGGCTTAAACGTATTCATCGTCTGCAGTGACATCCCCAATTCTTTTTTGAGGAACGCCTCAACCATAGCGTAATCTTCCTTCGATGCCAGATCGCTCATCTTTTTGCCGCCGGCCATGCTAAGGCCTTTCATCATCTCCAGCTGCATCGACGGATCGTCCATATCCAGTTCCAGGTACAGCTGCTGCGTATTGTCGATGGCTTCCCGCACCTTTTCGTTTAAGGAAGCGTCACAGGTCGCATGCATCGTCCCGAATAAATAAGAAGTCTTGATGTTGTTGCCGCTGATTTTCCACAATAGCGATTTCTCAGTCGGCGCCTGTGCATTCACTTGCACGAATACAAACAGGCAGAGTAGTTTAAAGATTTGTCTGATCATTGTTCGGTTTTCTTTAGTTCGTTATAATTGTTGTAAAGTCTCTTCAGTAATATACCGTAAAGCAGCCTGTAAAATAACCAGAAAGCACTGAAAATGGCGGCTATGAATAATAAGGAAAGGCCAATGCATATCGACATGAACAAAGTCAGGTGCCCATTGTTTTCCGCAGCCTCGCGCATGCTGATGATTTTCTCGTCATGGTAAAACTCCATCAGCAATGACAACACTATGTTCAATGCCACAATCGCCAGATTATACCAGATATAATATTTAACCGTCTTCCGCGTACGCAATATGCTTTCCATGAGCTTTTGCGTCGAGTCCGTCGTGGAGATGCGTTTGTAATTCACATAGAAGAAATAAATAAAGAAAACCAATACCGCATAGTTCACGATATTTGAAATCAGTATAAAGGTCGTCATACCATACTCCTCAATCTTGAGCTGGTATTTCTCATCACTGAACAGTACCGTAAGACCGATCCAGAACAGGAACTCAATCACACTGATGATCAGGATCCGCTTCACAATCGAAGACGATTTCCTGTGGATCATCGTATTGATCTGCTCCTCCGAGACCTGTTTAAATGGCTGGCCTTCCTTTTGCCAGTCTTTCTTTAATAAATCCAACTCTTTCATATAATTACCTTACGGATTTAATATTTTTTTCAGTTTACCCTTAATCCTGTTCATCTTCACTCTCGCATTTACCTCGCTGATACCCAGTGTTTCAGATATCTCCTGGTAATCCTTGTCTTCAAGGTACATAAATATCAGTGCCTTCTCAATATCATTGAGCTGATAGACCGCCTGATACAATAACTTCAATTGCTCCTCCTCCTCATAATTGTATTCCTCCTGCCGGATGAAATGCTTTGTGCTTTCATATTCGACAGTCGATAACGATCGGGTGCTCTTTCGGTATAAGGTGATGGCGGTATTCAATGCCACACGGTAAGCCCAGGTAGAGAATTTACTCTCCCCGCGGAATTTCGGATAGGCTTTCCACAACTGAATGGTGATTTCCTGAAACAAATCCTTATGCGCATCCTCACCCGAAGTATACAGCCTACAAATCTTGTGGATGATATTCTGGTTGGTCTGCAGTTGCTGCACAAAAGATTTCTCTAAACTTTCAGTCATATGCGCGTTAGTAGCGAAACGGGATTTTTGTTACACC
>CALRKC020000358.1:0-3615 GCA_943367895.1 Erythrobacter sanguineus
GAATACGAAAATATCGATTTGGCCGAACGCATCAATGCAGGTGGGGAAACTACAATTTTTTCGACCACTACCAATGCGTTCAGCAGCCCTGCCCCTAACCTGTCAGCGGCTGAACTGGACAATCATTTTGAAGGTGATTTGCTTTTCGAAGCCAGTTTTGTAACGGCACCCGCTGTGGTAAATCCCGGTTTAGGTTCGATTTACAACAATTCTTCTTGCATCAACTGCCATCCCCGTGACGGAAGGGCAAAACACCCCACGAACGTAAACTCGGCCAACGGACTATTGATGCGCGCCAGTATCTTTGGCACCGACGATCATGGCGGTCCGGTTCCGGTGCCCGGATTCGGCTTGCAAATACAAAATCGTGCCATAAGCGGCTATGCTCCTGAAGCGGCTTATACCGTAACCTATACCACCCATACCGAAACTTTCGCTGACGGCACTACCGTGACTTTGAGAAAGCCGGACATCACCTTGTCCAATCCTTACATTCCGCTCCCGGCAGGCGTTATGCTGTCGACCCGCCTGGGAACTCCCATCTTCGGATTGGGACTGCTGGAAGAAATTCCTGAAGGTAATATTACTGCTTTGCAGGACATTAATGATGCTGATGGCGATGGCATATCCGGAAAAGCGAATTTCGTATGGAATCCCTTTACGAATAAAACGGAATTGGGACGTTTCGGGTGGAAAGCCAACACCGCAAGCATCATTGTACAATGTGCGAGTGCCTATGTAGAAGATATGGGTATTACAAATCCAATTTTCACTTTGGAAACCGGACACGGGCAAAGCAACGGCGGCGTTCCGGGAACTGAACCAGAAGTAGATATGATCACACTTGAAAAAGTGGCCCTTTACTGCAAGACTTTAGGGGTTCCTGCAGCGCGGAATACCGATAAACAGAGTGTTAAGAATGGCGCCAGACTATTTGCCCAGCTTGATTGTGCAAAATGCCACGTCCCAAAACAGGTCAGTGGTAATTCATCAGTTGCGGCCCTGTCCAACCAGACTTTTTTCCCTTATACCGATTTACTGTTGCATGATATGGGTGAAGGACTGGCAGACAACCGTCCGGACTTTATGGCATCGGGAACAGAATGGAAGACGCGCCCGCTTTGGGGCATAGGCCTGACAAATCTGGTCAATGGTCATACCGATTTCCTGCATGACGGCCGTGCTAAAAACGTCGAGGAAGCCATACTGTGGCATGGCGGTGAAGCAGAAAACGCGAAGAACAAATACAAGAAACTCAGCGTAAAGCAACGCAGCGATTTATTGGAATTTATAAATTCATTGTAAAAAAAAAATCCGGTTTTAAGCCGGATTTTTTTTTAGTTTACAGGATCATAACTTTCAGGCTTCCACTCCTTCGCCATCAAATCAAGGAAATGGTATTTAACAACATCATCCTTGTCAAACTCCCCGTTTTTATTGGTATCCTCAATCGTTCGGAAATACAGGCGGCTTTTACTTTCAACCACATTCCAGTCAATCAGTTCCTGAAAATCCTCAGTAAGCTTCGTAAACTTTGCGCCACTGATCTCGCTGATGTAAAGCGATTTGACGTCACTCGCATCAAGCTTACCGTCTTTATTAGTATCCATATCGGACAAAGAATACACCATCAATTGCAGCTTGGTCTTTGAAGCGACAGTATTGAGATATGTTGCAGTCTGAATCAGCACGGGCTCGGTCGTCAACGGTCGTATGGCGGTAGAGTCAATATGCTGGAATTTCAGGTTTTGCAGAAATCCCGTGATTTCAAAAAGATTGTAATTTGAAACGGAAAAACTCACCCTTTCTGCGGAAGCGGAATTGTAAGCGGTTTTCGACCTGCCTTCATAAATCCGATAGTCACCAATCGGATGGATCAGGTATTTGGTGCCTTCCATCTCGATCGGCAGGTCGGCAATTTTTATCTGTGACGTATCCTGCTTTACAGCGGTTTTTCCCTTATTGTTGTCCGTGTAAGTGACTTTTGGCTTCTCAGGCTCATTTTCTTTACAAGCGGCGGCCAGGATCAACAGGCCTAATGCGATATATCTTGGTGCGGATTTCATATGATAAATTTATGGATATCAAATATACCATTTTCAGGTGATAAAAAACGACTGAACAAGTTTTCGTTTAGAGCCTTGCGCTCACTTTTATATTGAAAACCCTGGACGTCAGGTAGTTTGGCACGCCATATTGGTTTTTGGTATACACGTCACGAACCCATGTATTCGTAATAGCGTTCTGGTTGTCAAACAGATTGAAAATTTCAAACCCGATGGACAAATCCTTAAACTTTTTCAGCCAATGCCCTTCCGGCCTGTTCGGATTATTCTCGGTCATGACATAGGAAAACCCTACATCGGCACGGCGGTAGTCGCGAAGGCGGTTTTGGTACAAATACGGGTCGGCATAAGAAGGCGAGCCTCCGGGCAATCCGGTATTGTAGACGAGATTCAGGTACAATTTCATGCTTGGAATCTTTTTCATAAAATCCTGAAACAGAATCCCGAACTTCAGCCTTTGGTCAGTTGGCCTTGCGATAAAACCTTTGTTATTGATATTTTCTTCTGTTTTAAGGTAACCGAAACTCAGCCACGATTCGGTACCGGTAACAAATTCGCCGTTAAGCCTCATGTCAAAACCCTGTGCGAACGCTTTGGCATTATTATTGGCGGCGTATCGTATCCTGACATTTTCAAGCGTGTAAGGGTTGACATCCGACAATGATTTGTAAAACGCCTCGGAAACCAGTTTAAAAGGCTTCTCGCCCCACATCCTGAAACTATATTCATTTGCGACAACGATGTGAACGGATTGCTGCGCCTTTACATCCGTATTTACGGCACCGTCGGCACCACGCAATTCCCGATAAAAAGGTGGCTGATGATACAATCCTCCCGAGATCCGGAACACCATATCGGTTGCAGCCCAATTCGGTTTGATGGCAAATTGTGCTCTCGGACTGAACACGGACTGGCTTTTTGATTCGAGTCCGTCTCCTGAAACATTCCACTGGTGCATCCTTACCCCTCCGGAAACGGAAAACTCATGCGCCCCGATCAATCCTTTTCGGTTCCATTGCGCATAACCTGAAATCCGGTCTATCGTTACATAATTGGTTGCGCGTACATTCTGATACGGAACCAAGGGTCCTGTATAAGGGACGTAAGGCTGTTGGTTGTTAGGCAAATCGACAATGGGAGGATTTAGTGAAAAACCAGCAGAGTCAATAACTTCCCATTCTACGACACGGTCGCGGATGTCTTCTCTCGTATACTTAATTCCCCATTCCAGCATGTTGTTTTTACGCTGCTCGCTCATTTTACTGCTGATGTCGTAAATGCCCTTAACTTCCGCATTGACAATCAAGGCATCAAGGTCATTACGGGCATGATTCAGTTGTGAACCGATGCCTTCGGTAAATTTCACCTCTCCAAAATCTTCGGAGCCGATATTACTGTCCACTTCACCCAAACGGTATTGCGCCAGAATGTCAAAATATTCCTGTTCGACCGTATGGTAAGCCGATCCGATGAACTTCAGCGTAAACCTGTCGCTGGCGCGGAATTCAGATTTTATGGCTCCAAACACGGTCTCGTAGCGGTCCTTTTC
>CALRKC020000359.1:0-3614 GCA_943367895.1 Erythrobacter sanguineus
TCAAGAGGTTTATGCCGTTGCTTCACGTGTAAAAGAAATTGAAATGGCAGCACTTCAGGAAATCATAAACAAAAATTTCAGGGTAGTATTTTCCCGTAATTCATAATTTAAAATTCATAATTCAAAATAGTATGGCAGAGTGGACAGAACGTGCCGAATTGTTGTTTACAAAAGAAGGTCTTGAGAAATTAAGAAATGCGAACGTACTTGTCGTCGGTTTAGGTGGTGTTGGCTCTTTCGCCGCGGAATTTATCGCGCGGGCCGGCGTAGGCAGAATGACAATTGTTGATGGCGACGTCGTGGATATAACCAATATTAACAGGCAGCTTCCGGCACTGCATTCTACCGTTGGTAAGCTAAAAACGGAAGTAGTGGGCGACCGGCTGATGGATATCAATCCGGAGCTGCAGCTTACAAGGCTTACGGAATTCCTGTCACCGGAACGGGCTTTTGAGATCGTGTCTGATGAATTCGATTATGTACTGGATTGTATTGACAGCGTTACGCCTAAATTGAATCTGTTAATCGCTGCCAAAAGAAAGAAAATCAAAGTCATCAGCAGTATGGGGGCAGGAGGAAAGATGCTGGCTTCAAAAGTAAAGGTAGCCGACATCAGCCGGACGGAAAATTGTTTCCTTGCGAAGACTATTAAAAAGCGGCTTCGGCAGGTTAAAATTGATAAAGGGATCAAAGTGGTTTACTCTTCGGAAATCCAGCAACAGGCAAGCCTTCGTAAAACAGACGGCAAGAATTACAAAAAGTCATTTTACGGAACCAACAGTTATATGCCCGGACTTTTCGGGTTGCATGCCGCCGAAACGGTTATCAGGCATTTGTTAAAGTAAAAAACGTCCCAAAAAGGGACGTTTATCATTATTCGTTTGGTATCTGTGGAGGTGTTACAGTCGTTGTTGGCGGCGCAACTGCGGTTTTGACGGGGATCAGGAAAGCCGTTTTCCATTTTGAAGGATGCCGGTCGTCCATCGCACTGATTTCATAAATTTCGATCTCACGGCTCGAGCCACGTTCCATCTTGTTTTCGTTGAAGTGTTTTAAGCCTTTGTTTCTCGCGGCATTCCTGTGTGAATAGTCACCCGTAAGTGTTGTTTTCAGCGCGCTGAAAGGCTCAAGGAATTGTACTGTTATATCGCTTTCATCGGAAACGAAGATTTCTTCTTTCAACGGGCCACACACCGAAAAACGTACGGTATCACTATCGGCATTATCAAAAATAACGAATGGCTTTCCATTCATCTGCATGTTCGTCTTCTTGAAAAACTGTATCACCTTCGGTAACTGTTGGTGCAGCTGCCCGAGCATTTCACTTTTAAGGCATACGATCCGTTTTCTAACATAAAACCCGCCGCCTTGTTTTACGATGCCGTTTACTTTAACATCAAAAGTGTTAATTTCCTTCGTAATGCTCTTATCCAGGTTGTATAGGCTTTGTTCAAACATATCGCCCATCAGCTTGTCCGCGCCGCCCGAAAAAGTAGCGTTTATCTTCGTCATAAAATCAACGGAACCTTTTGCCTTCCAGGTCACTTTTGTACCGCCAACCGTATCTTTAAAAGTAAAATAGGAATTGTATTGGTGGTCAGAAACAACGGCTTTCTGTGCGATGCTGTCATTTTGTTTTGCGAAAATAGTAGTCATCTTTCCATCAGTGCTGCCATTCCAGGAATAAGTGGCACCGGTGCCCACGGTATTTTCACCGAAATTAAATTTCATCGAAGCATCGCCTTCTTTCCAGGATCCCCAGTCTTCCCAGTTCCTGTAATCGTTGACATAATTGTATACTATAGATCGGGGGACTTTAATCACAACGGAACGCGTTATTTCAAATTCGCTTTTTTGCGTGGCAACATATACCGTAACTGCAATGACCGCAAGCAAAATCAGCAGAAAAATATACTTAAGAATTCTCATGAATCGGGGTTATGGAGAGGTAAAGTTAGGTAAAAAGTTTTAAAGATTTTAAGACTGTAGGATTTTAAGATTATATGCACAAAGTCTTATAATCTTATAGCGCAGCGGTCCTGTAATCCTAACAGCCCTAATAGGAAATCATTATATTTGCTTTCAATAAAAAATCAATTAAAGAATAAAATAATGAAATTAAGATCATTTATTGGCTTGTGCGCTGCAGCTTCCATTGCGGTTTCGTGCCAGAGAGACAAAACCGAGGCCAAAGCCGGGCAAAGCGACAGTAAATTTGAATATGTCGCAGAACAGTTTGCCGATATCAAAGTACTGCGTTACCAGATTCCGGGTTGGGAAAACCTGACATTGAAAGAGCAGGAACTGGTTTATTACCTTACGCAGGCGGGGCTTGCCGGACGTGACATATACTGGGATCAGAACTACAAGGACAACCTGAAGATCCGTAAGGCACTCGAAAATATTTATCAGAACTACAGCGGCGATAAAAATTCCGAAGACTGGAAAAATTTTGAGATTTACCTGAAAAGGGTTTGGTTTTCCAATGGTATCCACCACCACTATTCGATGGACAAGATCAAGCCTGATTTTGATAAAGCGTATTTGACAAAAATAATGGCCGATACGAAAACTACTTTGGCCCCTGAAATTGTTGATTTAATTTTCAATGATAAGGATGCCAAGAAAGTAAATCTTGATGAAGCCAAAGGACTGACCGCAGGATCTGCTGTGAATCTGTATGACAAGGATATTACAGAAGCTGAAGTTGCAGAATTTTATAAAAAAATGGTGCCTGCTGATAAGGACAGGCCTTTGTCATACGGACTCAATTCGAAATTGGTGCGCAATGCCGCCGGAAAGCTCGAAGAGAAAGTATACAAAAGCGGCGGAATGTACGGGCCTGCAATTGACAAGATTGTCTACTGGCTTGAAAAGGCAAAGGGTGTCGCCGAAAATAAGAAACAGGGCGACGCGCTTGGCTTGCTCATTGAATTTTACAAAACCGGCGATCTCAAAAAATGGGATGAATACAATATCGCATGGCTGCAGGCCACCGAGGGTAATATCGATTACATCAGCGGTTTTGTAGAAGTATATAACGATCCGCTGGGATACCGTGGGTCTTATGAAGGTGTGGTACAGATCAAAGATTTTGATATGTCTGCCAAGATGGAAAAGATTTCCAAAAATGCACAGTGGTTTGAAGACAATTCCCCTTTGATGCCCGCGCACAAGAAAAAAAATGTGGTTGGTGTTTCCTATAAAACCGTTATCGTGGCCGGGGAATCCGGTGATTCTTCACCAAGTACGCCAATTGGCGTAAACCTTCCCAACGCCGACTGGATCCGTGCCGAGTTCGGATCCAAATCAGTTTCGTTGGGAAATATTGTGGAAGCTTATAACAATGCAGGCGGAAGCGATAAACTAAAAGAATTTGCAAACGACCAGGCGGAAATTGACAACGCCCTCAAATATGGCGAGATTGCAGATAAACTGCATACGGCTTTGCATGAAGTTGTCGGACATGCTTCAGGGCAGATCAATAAAGGTGTCGGTACGCCAAAAGAAACTTTGAAATCCTATGCTTCTACATTGGAAGAAGGTCGTGCCGATCTTGTGGGATTGTATTATCTGTATAACCCGAAATTGCAGGAACTGGGATTGGTTGACAA
>CALRKC020000360.1:0-3614 GCA_943367895.1 Erythrobacter sanguineus
CAGCCAAGCCATTCGCCGTATTTGGCATCAAAAATCACTTTTACAAATCCGTCAGCGGCGCCGGAGGCTTTTGCTTTTCCGGAAGCGGAGAACGGGAACTTACCGATTTTCAATTCGTATCCTTTTTCTTTCGCCTGTTTTTCAGTCATACCAACAGAAGCAATTTCA
Organism: Erythrobacter sanguineus; assembly: GCA_943367895.1. Taxonomy (GTDB): domain Bacteria; phylum Bacteroidota; class Bacteroidia; order Flavobacteriales; family Flavobacteriaceae; genus Flavobacterium. The sequence goes on from CALRKC020000360.1 coordinate 169, forward strand.
GGTGTGGCATACGTACAGCCCGGAATGTTGCCGTAATCAATCTTGTCTACATGCAGGCCGGCAATTTTCTCGACACACGTAATCCCTTCTGCGGAAGCGACGTGGGCAAGGGCAGGACCCGGAACCACATCACCGATCGCATAATAGCCGGGAATATTGGTCTGGTAGAAATCGTTTACCAGGATCTTGTCACGATCTGTGGCAATACCAACTTCTTCCAGTCCGATGTTTTCAATATTGGATTTGATTCCGACCGCTGAAAGCACAATATCCGCTTCAAGGATTTCTTCTCCTTTAGCTGTTTTTACAGTTGCTTTTACGCCATTTCCGCTGGTGTCCACTTTTTCAACAGAAGAATTGGTCATGATTTTCACACCGGCTTTCTTCATCGAACGTTCCATTTGCTTGGATACTTCTTCGTCTTCCAAAGGCACGATATTCGGCAGGAATTCCACGATGGTTACGTCAGTACCCATTGAATTGTAGAAATGCGCAAACTCAACACCAATAGCACCCGAGCCCACAACAATCATGGATTTAGGTTGTTCCGGCAAAGACATCGCCTGGCGGTAACCAATCACTTTCTTACCATCCTGCGGCAGGTTTGGCAATTCGCGTGAACGTGCGCCTGTTGCAATGATGATATGATCGGCTGTATATTCTGTAACCGTCCCATTGTTATCAACAGCTACTTTTTTACCCGGTTTGATCTTTCCCGCACCTTCGATTACATCAATCTTGTTCTTTTTCATCAGGAACTGAACGCCTTTGCTCATGCCATCGGCGACACCGCGGGAACGGGCGATCACAGCGTTGAAATCCTTATCGAATTTCTCGATGGTCAATCCATAGTCGGAAGCATGTTTAAGATAATCAAAAACCTGTGCCGATTTCAGCAATGCTTTCGTTGGGATACAGCCCCAGTTCAGGCAAATTCCGCCAAGGCTTTCTTTTTCGATTACAGCAACCTTGAATCCAAGTTGCGAAGCCCTGATTGCAGTTACGTATCCGCCCGGACCACTTCCTAAAACTATAATATCGTATTTCATTATTTATATTTTGCGGGTTTAAATTTGTGTACGAAAGTAAGTATTTATTTGGTTATAGTAAAATGTTTGCATGATTTGGTGCCTCAAAAAGCTACTCCAGGATGTTCTTATTGGCGTCTTTAACCTTATGGGAAATAACAGCCTTTTCCGATGCAACGCGCATCACGAGCCTTTCGTCGGTACTTTTATCGCCGAGCTTGATTTGTGTAAGGTCTTTTTTTGTGTCATGCCACAGGACAGCACGCTGCCGAACCCTGTCGTTGGTATTGCTGTTCATGAGTAAATAGGCAACGTCATTAGAAGCATAAAGGTAAATCGCCTCACCGCCGTCCTTACCGCCATAATCCAGTCCGAGTCCGATACGGTCTTCTTCGTCAGCAAATCCGAATCCGCCGCGTTCGTCACCGACAGGATCATTTATGATATAGGACCATCCTTCGGAATTCCGGTCTTCTAGTTCCCCGCCAATCTGTAATTTCCCATCCTTGCCCATGTACAGGCGGTCGGTTCCGTTGCTGTCCAAAAATACCAATCCAGACATAGGGTCTTTGCGTTTGCGCAATTTATCCTGTGGTATCGGGCTTCCCATCATGATGAAAGGTTTTCCGTTGGCATCTTCAACAATCAGTCCTTTGGTGCGGATGATGTCGTCTTTACGGGAATTGAATGATACGAGCAGGCCTATGGCAAGGACTCCTGCTAAGGCTACAACGGCAATACGCAGCTGATGAATTTGTTTTTGAAGTGATTTGATTTGATTTTCCATGTGATTATTGATGATTTTAATTTATTACGGTTCGGTGATATTGGCAATTTTCTTCACGACCGAAACAATCGTGGTGGCGATGATCGCTCCTGAAAAAGCCAGAAAGATATCTTTTTGCGCATCCCAGATATCGCCCTGCGTACCCAGATAAGCGGCACCCTGTTCCTTAAAAAGGATATCGGCCACAGCCCATTCAATCAATTCATAAAACCCGCTGATGGACAAAGTAATTTCAATAGGCAGTGTCCATGCGACCCAGGCCGGGAATTTCAGCCATTTCAGGAACATTTCGCGCATGGGATAGGCGAGGAGAAACCCAAAACTGAAATGCACGATCCGGTCATAGTGGTTCCGTTGCAAATCGAGCGCGTCCTTTAGCCAGTAACCGAATGGATTTTCGGCATAAGTGTATTTTGATCCATACACATGAAGGCATAAATAAATACAGATCAGGAGATAACTCAGGTCGCTGAACTGGTATTTTTTATAACTGAAAATCAGGAAGCCGAGAAACAGGAATACCAAAGTGTTTTCAAGAAACCAGTTTGCGGTATCCGTATTTCCGATAAAGGAATTGATCCAGCAAACCGCAAATACCGCAATGAACGCCTGAAGCCAGCGGTTTTGTTTCAGCATTTTTCTTTCCGGGGAGATGGCGATGGTAAATGGCATGTTTTTAGTTTTTTACTTCAGTTAAAAATTGGGAATAATAGAGGTTTCGGTAATGACCACCTTCAATATTGAGCAATTTCCGGTGCGTACCCTGCTCGACAATAAGTCCCTTATCCATGACGACAATCTTATCGGCGTTGACGATGGTCGCAAGGCGGTGGGCAATCACGATGGAAGTCCTGTCTTTGGTAATGGTTTCGGTAGCGCGCTGGATCAATTCTTCAGAATAAGTGTCAATCGAAGAAGTGGCTTCATCAAGCACCAGTATCGCAGGGTTGCTGACATAGGCGCGCAGGAAGGCGATCAACTGCCGTTGACCCGAAGACAACATCGCCCCGCGTTCCTTCACATTATAATCATAGCCTCCGGGAAGATTCATGATGAAGTCGTGCACCCCGATTTTCTTCGCTGCAGCGATTACTTCTTCCCTTGCAATGGCTGGATTGTTCAGGGTGATGTTATTGAAAATGGTATCAGCGAAAAGGAATACATCCTGTAGCACAACACCGATTTGCTTTCTCAGTGATTCCAGCCTGTATTCACGGATGTTATGCCCGTCGATACAGATTTCCCCGCTGTTGAGTTCATAAAAACGGTTCATCAGGTTGATGATGGTTGATTTTCCGGCACCTGTGGAACCAACGATGGCAATAGTTTCACCTGAATTCACTTTGAGATTGATACCCTTAATAACCTCTTCTTTTTCGATGTACCCGAAATGCACATTTTTAAATTCAATATTTCCGTTAAATTCAGGAGCTTCGGTAGTGCCGGTTTCCTGTACCTCGTCTTTTCCATCGAGAATATCAAACACGCGGTTTGCAGCGATCATGCCCATTTGCATTTCATTGAATTTATCGGCAATCTGGCGCAATGGGTTAAACAGCATTGTGATAAACATGGTATATGTAAACAAATCACCGGGTGTTGTGATGGCATCCCCGCCAAGCATCCGCAGA
>CALRKC020000361.1:0-3613 GCA_943367895.1 Erythrobacter sanguineus
TCCCTGAAGGCGGAACAATCATGGTGTACCAAATATCTCCTCCCTCAAACCCGAAACAAACGGTGCTGCCGTCTTGAGGTGAATCTGTGGCGCCATTATTCATTGCGTCTGTCGAAACATCACCCATAGCTGTACCCACTGTTATTGCAATTGCATTTTCACAGTCATCGTTTGCCGGCGGATTAGCCATTGTCGTAAACGAAATTGTATTCCATGCACTGAAACCATTTGTGCCGCAATTGGAACGGATATGGAAATAATACGTGGTCAAAGGCATTAAATCTGAAGCGGAATAGGAAGAATCTGAAAGTGCAGTTCCTGAAGCAGGATCTTCAGCACTTTCGTCCAGGACGTACTCAAAATCAGCAGATGCTCCGGACCATGAAATTGTCGCAGAAGATTCGGTCACATCAGCAACATACAAGGATGATGGCTGAGAACAGGCCGGTGTCAATTCCACTTTGAAATCATCAAAAGCAATGTACCATGGGGAGCCGCTTGGTTGATTTACTTTAACCGCGAAATAATAAACGCCGGTCATATCCGGTACAAATGTCTGCCTGATATCGCTGTAAGGCTGAATCACATAATTACCATCACCAGAGGCGGTAAAAGTATCTCCAAGCACTAATGCACTGGCACTGTTTTGTTCCATACTCACATAAGTATCGACTGTCCATCCTGTATAACCGTCACCGGCGGCATAGTAACTGAAATCATAGCTAACGCCCTGTGTCAATTCAAATCCCGGAGTCCACATGTATTCATCTGTCGCTGCCCATGAATCTCTTAAATAATTTACACCATTTCGTGGCACATTGTAAGTCGTTGCATTTGTTGTAGACCAATCACCATTTTCCTCACTCCAGCAGTCCGGAAAAACGTCAAAACCAACTGCAGTCATGTCCTCAAAACCTTCTTCCCATGGCAGTGTGTTGATTGCAACACAAGCGGTCTTAAATGTCTCAGGTCCCATCCAGGCACCATAAGAACCGCCACCGCAATCTGAGCGCACCCAATACTTATAAATGGTCGAAGGATCCAGACCTGTAATTGTCGTGGTAGGACCTCCGGTAACATTCACCGGCGCCAAAGCATCCGGGTCTTCATCTCCTTCCATACCGTACACATATTGCCACGCTGTTTCAGTTCCACCCGGCGTCCATAAGATATCTGCTGTAGCACTTGTAATATTTTCTGAGGAAAGGTCCATTACATCAGGACAGGCAGGCAGCAGTTCCCATACGATATCATCTACATAAGTTGTCCAAAAAGTTTGCGTGGACGAATGCCTGATACCGATAAAAGTATCGGTTCCTGAATAACTGCTGAAATCTACCACATACCTTTCATAATCACCCGTTGGTGTAATATCCTGGAAGGCGGTAAAAACGCCGGCATCAGTGTTGGTATCTAATGTTCCCACCTGAAGACCGATACCTCCCTGTGCGTAGAACACCAATCTATGGGTCCCGGCTCCAAGATTGGACAGGCTTGGGGAAACTAAAATAATATCGTCGGTACTTTGAGATGACGAATTGTAAAGTGAAAAAGCATTAGGGGCGGAATACCCATTAAAATTAACAGAGGTAACCGTTGCAAATTCTGATAGTGTATCTCCTCTCAGGATGGAACTCCAGCAAACCGGCAGAGCAGGCGTCGTTACAACGTCGGCATTCTCCGCAAAATCAGCAATTGGATCACAAAGTGTAGCAAATGGCGTCGCTAATGTCCAAGGGCTGAATTCTGATCCACAGTTTGCCCTTACATAAAACTCATATAATCCAGCCGTATCAAGTCCGGAAGCACTGTAAGAAGTAGTTGCTACAGCGGTTCCCGAAGTTCCCGAGTCAGGAGTGCCGCTTCCTGCAGGCTGTACGAGCACCTCCCAGGCCGTTTCGGTACCGCCTGCATCCCAGATAAAATCAGCAGTAGCAGTCGTTACTCCGGTTACAGAAACATTTAACGGAATCGGGCAGGTCAATATGGCCATCAGTGTCGATACATGACAATTGGTGGAAGTCTCACAATTTTCCGACTCGGAATAATGCAGTTTCACCTGATCAACAGTTATTGCATTAACGGTAAGCGGCGAGGCTCCGAAAGCCAACACGTTATCATCAGCATCAGTGACGGTGATGAATTTATCGACACCATCGTCCTGAAGCGTAAACACGTAATCCAATCCGGTGATTAAATCCGTTATTACCGCATAGTCTCCCGGAAAACTGCAGGTTGCAATTTCCTGAGCCATACCTGTATTTTCAGATACGACGGGATCCGACGGATACAGAAACGTTTGCAGGCACTGTGCATTACTCAGTCCCGATGCAAAGAAAAAAAGATAAAAGAGATAGGTAATTTTTTTCATAAATCAGCTGTTAAAAATTGTTACTAATTGCTAATATACTGAAAAAATGACAATCTCATTTTAATAATGGTAAAAAAAATGCCCCTCGGACCGAGGGGCTTTGTAATCTTAATATGATGAACTATTGTTTAATCACTTTCATTGTCTTTACTTTATTTTCGGCAGCGATTTTAACGAAATAAGTTCCTGCGGCCAAATGTGACATATCGATCTGGCTTTCGGTTGCATTAATCGCTTTTGTCATCATCTGCTGTCCAAGCATATTGAAAACGGTTACGTTGGAAATATTTTGTACGTCGGAAAGATTCAAAATATTTTTAACCGGGTTAGGATAAACCTTAAGCGTATCAAAAACATTATTGCCGACACCCAACGCGGTTGTGGTAATTTCAAGATCCATCAGGCCTTCCGGATTGTTGGCAGTACCACTGTAATGTCCGGCATTCAGGTAATACACCGTCCCCGGAGTTGAAGCTGTGATGGTATAAGTCTCAGGATCACCTGCTGCGAATCCGTTATCAACGGTACCTACACATACCAAAGCGCCACAACTTCCCGTGTATATCCCCAACTGAGGATCCCATGCTGTCGGATTAAGATTAATGGTAATATCGCCACCATCTCCTGTAAAAGTGTACCAAACACCATCATTCATTGCATTGGCACAGGTCGTAATATAGCCTGCGTCGTTAGTAGCGCCGCTGGCATCCAATGTTTCTGTGTAAGGGAAGGATGCAATGACAGTAGCAGTCTGACAGGAGTCGTTTGCAGGAGGACATGCTGTCTGCATCAGCTCGTCACTGGTAAGCACACAAGTGTCATCATCATTGTTGGCAATAGTAAAAATTACCGGAGTTCCATTTGGATAAGGACCGAATGTAAAAGTTCCGGTAGCGGTAGCCTGCTGGCTTTGACTGCCCTGATCATCAGAAATAGTGTAGGCAACAGCCGAACCCATATTCGTCAGGTTAACGTCGATATTAAATTGTTCGCCATTTGCACAATCCGAAACCACCACATATTCTGCAGCGCCATTCTCACAGGTCGGCGCGCAAACTATATTAAAAGTGATGTCCTTTTGGTTCGTATTTTCCCCATCCAGGAGGATCAGGTATTGTGTTCCTGCAATCAGTTCACCAATTTCGTTAACCTCTGGTACGGTAGCATCGCCGATACAAAGCCATCCCGTGTTATCACAAGTACCTGAAGCTTCCTTATAGAAATAATCTACATAACCTCCAC
>CALRKC020000362.1:0-3609 GCA_943367895.1 Erythrobacter sanguineus
AGTACCGTAGCGCCTTCAAGGACATAGGTATGCGGGGTCAGCACGAGATTGTTTCCAAACTGCGCCGGGTACAACAATTCGATCTCAACTGGCAATGTCTGCAGGTAAGTGTATACAGCATTGAGGTCGGACGCACATTGTGCCGTTACGACATCAGGATTTGGGTGTATCGTACCCGTAACATTTTCCGTCTGAAAGCCGGTAACCAGTCCTGAATTGGTACCCACATCACCGGTGATGAACGTAACCCCGGTATTGGCAACGCTGCCATCTCCTGAGAAAACGGTAAAACAGGCCACCGTATTCAATACAGGTTGTGGCGGACCCATAAGTTCCGGTGTACCACAGCCCAATGGTGTAGCGACCTTAACCCCTGAAACCGTAACGGCTCCGGTAGTTGATAGTGCACGCCCTTCCAGTGTGACGCCGGTATTGAGGATAATGGCAGCATTGTTCGCGACGATCGTACCTTTAATGGAAGTGTTCGTGGCGAGGTCTACAAGCCCTTCTATTTTCCAGAATACATTACAGGCCAAAGCACCATTGGCTAAAAGTACCTGTGACGACGCTGCTGAAGAGAAAGCCCCCTGGATCTTAAAAATGAAAACCGCATTGGCATCACCTTCAGCATCAAGCGTAAGGGTATTGCTCAATGAGGCACTTTCACCGATAGCGTAAGTCCCGGCATACAGCGTCTGGCCATTGCCGAGCAGTGGGGCGGGGAAAAAATCAGGGATTGCCGCCTGAAGCTGGTTGTAAGCAATGGTGAGGTCGGCCGCAGCAATTGCTGTAGCACCATCACTGTCATGCATGACCCCGTCGACATTCCCGAAATTGGTACTCGAACCATTGTTGGTACCTACATTTCCTGTCAGCAACGAGGACCCGGTGTTGCTTACGGCACCGTTGGTAGAGAAAAGGGCAAAGCCAGCTGTGGTTCCCAATACGGGTGCCTGTGCGGCGGCATCAAGGAAGGAAACACCTGCCATGGCCATCAACATAATCTGTAATTTTGTTTTCATATGTGTTTTGTTTTAACACAGCAACAGTGCTGCGCCACTGTAAAGGTGACGCTATAACAGCCAATAAGATTTTGATGTTAACACTTCCTGCAACCCGAAAAGTAACAAACGGGAGCGGTCCGGCAATGGGGTATTGCAGCTGAGGCCCTGCTATAGAAGGAAAGTTGATTTCTTAATTGTAACCTGTGAACATTAACCGGCACTAATGTTGTAATACTGAATGGTAATGTTGGAATACCGATTTGCTGTTATAATGCGATTATCGCCTTAAAAACGCCATCAATCACCTTTGACATTCTTTTAATATCCAAAGTTTCCATCGTATCCGTCGTCTTATGGTAGTGCGGATTCCGGAAAAAGGAGGTGTCGGTCAGCATCAGCGCACTGTATCCGAATTTCCAGTAGTTGAGGTGGTCCGAATAATCAATACCCTCCATCGATTTGGGTGCGGTAAATTTCTTAGTGCGGACCGTTTTTGCCCGTTTGTACTGCCGGGAGAACTGGCGCGCGAATTTTCCTTTGCCGAACTTATTCACCAAAGTGACGTAATTGCCGCGATTGCCATAAATCAATGACAAAATCCCCACCGGATATTCCTGCGACTTTTTCTCATCCTTAAAGAAACCGATCATCTCCAGCGATACCATCCCGAATACAGCTGTGTTATTGTCCTTCAATGATTTCGCATGGATGTAACTGCCCATGTTTTCAGTATAGAAATGCGGTGGTTCTTCGAGCGTATAGGCAACGAGTTCCACACGGTAGTTGAGTTTTTGTCCCTTAAGCTGCCGTGCCAGTTCCAGTAATCCGACAACGCCGCTGGCATTGTCATCGGCACCCTGCTGATTGCCGCATACGTCATAGTGTGCGCCAAGCACGATAACAGGTTTGTCCTTCGGGCCAAAGTTGCAGACTACATTCTTATAGGTGGTACCCTTTACCTGAAATTCCTGAAAGTATACGGTATCAGCATATTTTCTAAATTCATCATGGATGTAATCGGCAATTTTATTAAGTAGTTCGGGGTTCGCCGAATTCCGGAAGCCTTCCGTTTTGGTGATATGGGTAAGGTGTTCTTTTACGAGTAAAGTATCAGTTTGGGCAAATGAGTATTGTATCAGCAACAGCGTAGTAATCAGGATTGCGAGATGCTTCATGGTCTTATCAGGGAATTGGTTATGAATCTACTGTAACGCATACAAAAAAATCTTATTGTTGCGGCATTTATTTAAAAAGCCCTTCCGTTTCCGAAAGGGCTTTACTTTTATAAACCTCACAATAAACTATTCCTTAATAACCTTCTGCACCTGCATGCCTTTATCGGTGATGATTTTAATGAAATACATGCCGTTTGCTCTATTTGAAACATCAAGGGTTACAGCATCGCTTTCTCTTTTCAGGATTTCCAGCACCCTGCCCTGTACATCATAAATACTTACAGACCTTATGATGTTATCACATTTGATATTGACGAAGTCTTTTGCGGGATTAGGGTACAGCGTAATGCTTTCATCTTTTGGTACACCCGGAACAGCCAGTGTCTGGAAAATACTGCGTGCTTCATTGGTTTCAATAGGGAAGTTATAATCGAAGAAAATATCGGCTTTCGAAATCACTTCATCGCCGGTAGTCAGTGAGGGCAATGTCCTGATCTTGAAAAGAATATTTCCATGTCCGCCTACAGGGGGATCACCGGCTGCCGCAGCAAGATTGATGCCTTCGAAGAAAAACTCAGCGGTATTTCCTCTAATAACAGGGCGTACATTGTGTGAAGTATTGAGCAACTGCAAACTGTTGATGTCATATTTAGTATCGTCAATAACCACTTTTACGACGACCTGTTCAGCAGCATAAGTGCCCGTATTTTCAAAATTGATGACATAATGCAGGTATTTTCCGATATCTTGTGGGGAAAGTGTTTCGCCCTGCATGCAGGTGATGTCATTCGGGTCAAACGAATTGACGACCGTCTGCTGGTACACAAACTGGTTGTCGGTCGCGTTAATATCGTTGACAATGGGGTTTGCCGTGACGGTAAAGCCCAGTATATCATCCTGATTGACCGGTGTTGTCTGTGTCGGAGAATTGATGTTCATCAACACATAAACGCTTCGGTTTTCAAATGGCAATAAATCAACATAATTCCAGCTTAACAATCCATTGCTTTGTGATGAGACAGCTGTTGTCGCGACCACAAAGTCCATTACGGTTTCATCATAAGTAAAACTGTAACTTCCGTTCATGGTTTGGTTGCCCTTGTTTTTGATGACAATCTGGTATAATGCAGAGAAGCCTGGCCTTGCCGGGGTAATAGGAGCGACGATGATTTCGATATCATTCTGTGTACCAACAGCATTGATACAGAAATCCCTAAAGGCGGTATTGTTATTGTTGTCGGCAAAAACAACCGGTGCAGCAGTTGTAACCGCAAAAAGAGAGGGATTTTCAATTCCGAGAGCAACATCAAAATCACCGGCCGGAGTGTAAAATACATAATGACCAGCCGCGTCGGTAAAGGTAGCACCTTGTATACTACCGTCATTAATGCTGATTTTCATGTTCGGCTGAATCGCATCAGTTCCATCAC
>CALRKC020000363.1:0-3602 GCA_943367895.1 Erythrobacter sanguineus
ACTGGTAAACGTAATCCTGTATTACCTGAACTAATGGCCGCCGACGATAATTTCTTCGAAAAAGTCTATGCCGTCGCGAGGCAGATTCCGTATGGAAAGGTTACATCGTATGGCGCGATTGCCAAAGCGATTGGCAGCGGGCGTTCTGCACGCATGGTCGGCTGGGCCATGAACAACTGTCCGGATGATGTGCCGGCGCACCGTGTAGTAAACCGCATAGGCTTACTTACCGGAAAACACCATTTTGATGGTACCAACTTAATGCAGCAGCTTTTGGAGAGTGAAGGTGTTGCCGTCGAAGACAATCAGGTGGTGGATTTTGAGAAATATTTGTGGAAGCCTGACGTTCAGTAAGCAGCTGCAGTTTTCAGCAAACAGCATGGAAATCACAACTTTTCGATATATCTTTGCAGTTGACTGAATCAGTCTAAATAAAGATAATCCAACACTGTAAACTGTTAACAGTAAACTGTAAACGAACATGAAACTAGACAGGAAAGAAATCCTTAAAGCCCTTGAAACCATCACGGTGGCAGGCGAAGGTAAAAATATGGTCGAAAGCGGTGCCATTGCAAACGTACTCACTTTCGGCGACGAAGTAGTCGTTGATGTCGTATTGCATTCACCGGCCATGCACATCAAAAAACGCGCTGAAGATGACATCCGCAAAACCATACTCGAAAAAATATCTTCGGAAGCGAAAATAAAAATCAACATAAAAGTTGAAACTCCCGAAAAATCAGAGGATCCAAATACGATAAAAGGCAAAGCCATTCCCGGAATCAGCAATATTATTGCCGTGGCTTCAGGTAAAGGCGGCGTAGGGAAATCTACCGTAACGGCAAACCTCGCTGTCACTTTAGCCAATATGGGTTTTAAGGTTGGGGTGCTGGATGCCGATATTTACGGTCCATCCATGCCCATCATGTTCGATGTGGAATCAGCAAAGCCGATATCGGTGACTGTTGACGGAAAATCCAAAATGAAACCGATTGAAAGTTATGGTGTGAAAATGCTCTCGATCGGGTTTTTTACCGCACCAAGCCAGGCTGTAATATGGCGCGGGCCGATGGCTTCAAAAGCACTGAACCAGATGATATTTGATGCCGACTGGGGTGAACTTGATTTCATGCTCATCGATCTGCCTCCCGGAACCGGCGATATCCACCTGTCCATCATGCAATCGCTCCCGATTACCGGAGCCGTGGTCGTCAGTACACCACAGGCAGTCGCTTTGGCCGATGCGAAAAAAGGCGTTTCCATGTTCCTTTCAGACAGCATCAAAGTACCTGTTTTGGGGATTATCGAAAACATGGCCTATTTCACGCCGGAAGAATTGCCCAACAACAAATACTACATCTTCGGACAGGAAGGCGCCAGAAATCTCGCGGAAGACCTTAATGTGCCTTTCCTTGGAGAGGTCCCGATTGTACAATCGATACGCGAGGCAGGGGATTACGGACGTCCGGCAGCCTTGCAGACCGCCTCGGTGATCGAGACCGTTTTTGAGACCATCACGCGAAACGTCGTGCAGGAAACCGTAAACCGCAACGAGACCCTTCCGGCCACCGAAGCGATTAAAATAACGACCATGGCCGGATGTTCGGCAGTGAAGAAGAATTAGATAATGAGATAATTGGATAATTAGAAAATGGTACTCATTGTCTAATTATCCAATTGTCTAATTGACAACTTAAAATTATGACAACAGAAGAACTCACCCTCAACGTTGAAAGAGCACTCGAAGAAATCCGGCCGTTCCTGAATTCAGACGGCGGCGACATCAAGCTCATCGGGATTGAAGACGACAAACACGTGACAGTGCGCCTCGAAGGGGCCTGCACCGCCTGCAGTGTAAACCAGATGACATTGAAAGCCGGTGTGGAAACAACGATTAAGAAATTTGCACCACAAATAGAAACGGTGAAGAATATCGCTTAGGTTTTTAGGGCGCGCCCCTCTGGGTCGGGCTTTCGGCTTTATCTTGCCTGCGTTGCACTCCGGCAAGGATATCGCCTCTATCCCTCGCGCGGTACCCCGTTCAACGTTCAAAATTCGTCATTCATTTGATCGTTGTTTTTAACTGCTGAATGACGATTAACGAATTTTAAATTTCGAACTTCCATCGAACTCATATTACATGATTGAGACAGACATACTAATAATAGGAGCAGGCCCAACAGGGCTTTTTGCCGTATTTGAAGCCGGACTGCTGAAACTCCGTTGCCATATTATCGATGCCTTACCCCAACCGGGCGGGCAGCTGGCCGAGTTATATCCCAAAAAACCGATCTTCGACATTCCCGGTTTCCCCGAAGTACTCGCCGGGGACCTGGTGGACAACCTCATGGAACAAATCAAGCAGTTCCAACCGGGATTTACTTTGGGACAACGCGCAGAAACCATTGAAAAGCTTGACGACGGGACTTTTATAGTCACAACCGATAAAGGCAAAAAACACCATGCCCATGCAGTGGCCATAGCCGGAGGGCTTGGTAGTTTTGAACCACGAAAACCGCTGATCGAAGACATTGAATTTTACGAAGACAAAGGCGTAAAGTACTTTATTAAAAATCCGGAAAAGTTCAGGGATAAAAGGGTGGTGATTGCGGGTGGCGGTGATTCGGCATTAGACTGGAGCATCTTCCTCTCGAATATTGCCTCGGAAGTAACCCTGATTCACAGGAGAAATGAATTCCGCGGTGCCCTGGACTCTGTCGAGAAAGTCCAGGAACTGAAGAACAAAGGAAAAATAAAACTGATTACACCGGCCGAAGTTACCGGTTTACACGGTGCCGAAAGGCTCGAAGCTTTGGATATCGCAGAAAACGGGGCAAACCGGAAAATTGAAACAGATTATTTTATTCCGCTGTTCGGACTTTCACCAAAACTGGGTCCGATTGCGAACTGGGGACTTGAAATTGAAAAGAATGCCATAAAGGTTGATAACGCATTGGATTATCAGACCAATATTCCCGGAATTTACGCCATTGGCGATGTCAATACCTATCCCGGAAAATTAAAACTGATCCTCTGCGGGTTCCATGAGGCCACACTAATGTGCCAAAGTGTCTACCAACGCATGAATCCGGGTAAGAAATATGTGATGAAGTACACGACGGTTTCCGGTGTCGACGGTTTTGACGGAACACGGAAAGAGGCTGAAAAAGCCGTTGTGAAATCAATTGATTAAATGGATACGCAGCGCCTAGCCCCGATAGAGCCGGTATCCTTTGCGAGGCACGAGCAAAGATAAAGGCGAAAGCGGGATTAAGCTCCTGAAAAAAATTGGGATGATATGGATATTACTGTAAAAATTACCGACAGGGAAGGGCAGGTACACGAGTTACAAGCCCCGACAGATATGGCCATGAACATCATGGAATTGTGCAAGGCCTATGAAATTGCCCCTGAAGGGACCATCGGCGTTTGCGGCGGAATGGCGATGTGTGCCTCCTGCCAGTGCTATGTCCTGAATGACGTGGCGCTTCCTGAAAAAAGCGATGATGAGGAGGCCATGCTTTCCGAAGCGTTTCACGTAAAAGAAAATAGCCGGCTTGGCTGCCAGATTCCTATTACGCCTGAACTGGACGGATTGGAAT
>CALRKC020000364.1:0-3577 GCA_943367895.1 Erythrobacter sanguineus
GTTCATAGCGGTCTAATTTTCGGCAAAGAAAAATCATTTTGTATGGATTTTAGTATTTTTAGCAAAAAAACATGCAACGCACCTTCAATGTTACGAGAACCAGCAGAAAAGTTTTGGAACAATACCTTGACAATTATTCGTTGGAACAGCTGAATAAAGTGCCGCCGGGATTCAGCAATAACCTGATATGGAACATTGGGCATATCATTGTGGTACAGCAACTGTTGGTGTACAGCTTGTCTGACCTTCCGATAATGATTCCTAATGAAATGGTTGAAAAATACAGGAAGGGCACGCGTCCTGAAAGCGATGTAACGCAGGAAGAAGTTGACGAAATCCGTTCGCTTTTGTATGCACCGGTTGACAAAACAGAGGAAGACCTGAAAAAAGGCATTTTCAAAACCTATCGCCCCTTTACCTCGATGTCGGGATTCTCAATGAACTCGGCTGAAGATGCGATGGAATTCAATAATTATCATGAGGCGATGCATACCGGCATCATGATGGGCATCCGGAAATTTATTTAACCGCGAGATACGGATTGACCTCTTTGTAAGGAATCAGCAATTCCTTCGGGCCATCAGCATATGATGCAATTTCAAAAACGTTATAGAATAACAGCAGCCCTTTTTCAGTAAAGAAATAAGTTTGCGGCAATTGGAATTCACCGTCTTCAAACATAAGGTTTGTGGAATTGACAGACTTCCCTTCAGGGATATTGTAGGCAATACGAAATTTCTTTTCAGCAAAAGCTTTAAAAGCATTACGGTCCTTAAATAAATATTCGTTCGGAATGTGTTTTCCTGTTTGGGGATCAAAAATCAATGAAGTCCTGCCGCTGTATCCATGTGCGCCTCCAGTAAAAGTATAGTGCCTTAATTCAATATTGATGATGCTATCCGACTCATAAATGACTTTTCCCGTGATTTTCGCATCCCAGTTGAATACGTCTGTTGGATTGTCCTGCTGCATTTTTTCATAAGCCTTGATAAAGGAATTCAGCAATCCATTGTAGTCCGTATCCGTAAACGGTTTTTCACCAACAAAAACGATTTCCTTCATGGTGGCAAATATCTTTTTGTTGATGCTGTCCGCTACGATTGGCTTATTTTTTGCAAAAGGAACGCTGACAGAAATCTGCGTGCATTCCTTTTTACAAGGCAGAGCCGATTTCTTCTCATAAGATTTTTGCTCGAAAGACAATTCATTGTTGCAGCTCACGAGGAGCAAAAGCACCATCAGCAGGAATCCGGTTTTTTTCATGTGAAATGTTAATTTCAACAAAGGTATTAAGTTGGGATTGGGTTAAGAAAAATTAAACGGTAAATTTGCCATAATTTTAACAACAGTAAATCCTTATGAAATTCGATACCAAAGTCATTCACGGCGGACAGCACCACGATATGGAAACAGGTTCGGTCATGCCGGCAGTGTTCCAGACCTCAACCTATGCACAAACCACACCCGGAAAACCGGTAGGGGATTATGAATACAGCCGCGCTGCAAATCCCACCCGGACGGCCTTGGAAAACGCTTTGGCCAGCATCGAAAACGGGGCCCGCGGACTGGCATTCTCTTCCGGATTGGCCGCAACGGATTGTCTTTTACGCTCGTTTAAGGCAGGTGATGAAATTATTGCCATGGATGATTTGTATGGTGGCACTTACCGTATGTTTACGAGGATTTACAAGGATTCCGGTATCAAATTCCATTTCATTGATATGAACGACATGGACGGTTTTAAGGCCCTGATTAATGAAAACACCAAAATGGTCTGGGTGGAAACGCCGACAAATCCATTGATGAAGCTGGCGGACATTAAAGCCATTGCCGAAATCACCAAAGCACACAACATCCTTTTTGCAGTAGACAATACCTTTGCAACGCCATACCTCCAAAAACCTTTGGATTTGGGTGCAGATGTGGTAATGCATTCCGCCACAAAGTACCTGGGCGGGCACTCTGATGTCATTGCCGGCGCGCTGGTTATTAAGGACGAAAAATTGGGAGAGCAATTGCATTTCCAGCAGTTTGCCACAGGTGCTACGCTTGGCCCAATGGACAGTTTCCTGGTTTTAAGGGGCATTAAAACATTGAGTTTACGGGTACAAAGGCATTGTGAAAATGGAAAGAAAGTGGTAGCATTCCTGTCGAATCATCCGAAAATAAAAACCGTTTATTACCCTGGCCTGGAAAGCCATCCGTTTCATGAAATTGCTAAAAAACAAATGAAGGATTTCGGTGGCATGGTCAGTTTTACTTTTGCATCGGGCAAAAAAGAGGAAGCCATCTCATTTCTTGAGAAACTGAACGTATTTACATTGGCTGAATCTTTAGGCGGTGTGGAATCACTGGCAAACCATCCTGCGTTGATGACGCATGCTTCCATTCCTGAAGAGAAACGTAAGGAAATTGGGATAACCGATGACCTGGTGCGATTGAGTGTGGGAATTGAAGATGCTGACGATTTGATCGAGGACATCAGGCAGGCTTTGGATTAGGTCCTGAGCGCCCAAATTCAAAACTTAATAAAAAAAATCCCGATTATAATTAATCGGGATTTTTTTTATTCAAAAACTCAGGCGCTACTAATCCAAATAATAGATATACCCCACGTTAAACCAGACCAGCCAGTCGTTTGCACGATTTTCTTTATAAACGTCGGGATTTGGATTTAATCCGTCCACCCAATTGGAAAAGTAATACTGCCACCTCAGGTCGACCATAAAATCAGACAGCGGAGACAATTTATAACGTGTGCCGATACTCCCCACCACAGACCATACGTTGCCCTCTTCACCGGAATAACCGTGAGGCCGTCCGTCTGATGGTTCAAGATATTTGGGAAAAGTAGTTTGCGGTATACCTAAAGGTCCAAGTAAAGAATACGCCTCAGGATTATAATAGGAATAGTGGCCTCCCAAGCTTAAGAATGGCCCAAAACTTCCGATGGTTGCCGTAAAATCACGAATACTCAGAGGGAACCATTCCAGTTGCATTCCAATATCGGTAACTTCAGTCGATCCACGCATGGCCTTCAACTGTTGCACGCCTAATGACCCGCTGTTTTTATTGACCCAACGCCCGAAATGCTGTAATTCTGTTTTATTGTAAGATAATTCAGAACGCAATTTGAAGTGGTCATTGAAATAGGTGTCGGCAGTATAACAATTACAACTCGCCTGATACGAAAAGTTGAGATAATGGATAAGACCTATACCGTAACCGGTATTTCCGGCATTTGTTTCCAGGTTGTGACGCTCGCCGTAGTCAGACTGAAAAGCGACAGGTCCGGAAATAATTCCTACTTCATGGGAAAACCCGAACTGTGCATTCACAGCAGGACAAATACCGAACAAAACAAGAATGGCGATGAGGGGCTGTTTGAACATTTTTGTTTGGATTCAAATTATGACAAAGATATAAAAACCTGATTCACTTGTATAAATAAAATAATATTTACTTATTTCTATACGAAAATTACAGCACATTAGTTTAAAATCGTGTGCTATCCGCACATAATCTGAATAATATTTAAAAAAATAATAATTCTCTTGAGAATACGTAAAAATCAATT
>CALRKC020000365.1:0-3548 GCA_943367895.1 Erythrobacter sanguineus
GTGCGCAATTACCCTAAACCCTTTTTCGAGGAAAAACATCATTTGTGCATCCCAGTCGTCCGATGACAAAGGCCAGCCATGATGAAAGAAAATCGGTTGTCCTGTTCCTAAATCTTTGAAATAAATTTCTGTTCCGTCTTTTACTGTAAACTTGTTCATGATTATTATATTTAAATGTTAGTAATAATTTGATGAAGCAAAGTTGCGACAAACGGAAAAGGGCAACAATGGACGGATTTCGCTTTGCATTGCACTTTTTTCCTTTTTAGATAAAAAAGGTTGATTTTCAGTAGAATGCTGTCGTAATTCAGACAGGCCTAATCAAAAAAGCACGGCCAGATTGCCGTGCTTGAACATATCATTTTGTGACAGGATGTATTAGAATTGTTTCCTGAAAGATACCGGGGAGATTCCGGTGTGCCTCGTGAAAAACCTGATGAAGTATGCATCGTCTTCATAATTGAGACTGTATGCGATTTCTTTGACCGTCATTTTTGTATGTGCCAAAAGTCGTTTGCTTTCCAGTATAATCCGGTCTTTGATAATGTCGTTTGGGGTACTTTTGCTAACCAGTCCTATTTTTTTACTGAGGTTTTTTGGCGTCAGGAATAACAATTCGGCATAGTCGGCAACGGTGTGGTGTGTTTTGTAATGCCTTTCGACCAGCTGGCTGAATTTTCGCAGAAACTGTACATCTGATTGTTGGTCCTGCCCGGACAATTGGTGTTACTGTTTCCAGATTCGGGTCGACTTCAGTATAATCAGTTTCAATAAAATCCGCAGCATTTCCTCGGTACTGGAATCTTCATGCTTCATTTCACCCTGAATTTCACTGATGATTGCCTGAATTTCCCGGGACTGAAGTTCATTTAAGGCGATGAAAGGTATTTCAAAAACATTGTTGTACAGGATCCCGTCGCAGGCCACCTCCTGATCGTGAATTTCAATGCAATAAAAATCACGGTTGAAATAAATTAATTGTCCGGTAATTGTTTCACAGGGTTTTATAATAACTTTTGGATTGATAAACAAAAGTGCATCGGTTTCCATCCTGAACTCCTGAAAATCAACCTGAATAGTGGCATTTTTCGGAATGAAAACGATTTTAATGTGGTCGTCTATCGCCGCGATTGCATCTGCTTCAAAAGCGATTTTACTGAATTCGATATTTCCGAATTGTTTATATGAAAATTCTTTTAGCATATTTCAATCTGTTATCAGGCCGTAATCTGACGGGGTTGGTCCCAAAGTTAAGAATGTTTTTAATTCTTCGCTGAAACCAATCATTGTTTTAATCAGTACAGGAACCTGACTTACCGGAAGTCACTCACTATCTCATTTACTTTTTCCTCATAGGTTTTATCAAGATATTCGTTATGATACCAAAACTCCAGTTTTTCTAGAATTTGCGGAAGATAGATAAAAGAGCGATTTTCATAATTGTCTTTTAAAATCTCGTCCGCTTTTTGCGTATCGTTCAGTAATCTTGTAATAAATACTTCGTTGGCTCTTACAAAATGTTCATAAAGGCAAATTTTCCAATCTGTATAGCCCTGTTCAGACATTTTGCCTTTGATTGGTTCGAATAGCGCCTTTTTGCCTTCGATTAATGCAGCATTAACCTTATCAACAGCGGGATTAACGAATGAATGTCCAAATTCATGTATACAAATGGTACGCAGCGAAACTTCGTTGTTAAAGCCTAATTCCAGATTTTGCGGGTCCTCGATTTTCTCGGGCATATTAAAGCATGCAAAAATATTTCCGATCGTATTCTCGCCGCCCACACCACATGCCTGGCCAAAACCAAGCGTCAGGCTGGGATACAGATTATAGTTTTTAACTTCTTTACCGTATAAATGCTCCATCTCGGTTATAAAATTTTGCTTCGGAACATTCTGGGAAACCTCCTCAATCATCTTTTTATAATAGGGCTTGTACTTTTCCAGAAATTGTCCGAATTGAATCTCTTTATACAGATTGTTAAAAGCGGTTACAAAATTTTCAGCCTCTTGAAATGACGAAAATTCGTTCAGAAATCGATTGTCATTTTTAACCCTGGCGACTGGAAAATTATCTAAACTCAGTAAAAAATTGCAATACTGTAAATAGAATTTTTTGTCAAAATAGGATTTGATTATTTGAAGATTTCCGGAATTAAGGTAGCCTTTGAACTCATTTGCAATTTTGAAATTTGTCGCGTACAACGCCTTCACTTTTATGTCCCTGCCATTGATGTTGAATGACTGTTCGTCCGGAATAGCGGCAAAATCCTCGTAATTGATTAAGAAACTTGCCAAAGCCAACAGTTCGATGTTGGTGTTATAATTTATATTGATTTGCTTGCGCTCGTAAATTGGGTATTTCAACGTATAGGATCCATTGGCATTTTTGCCAACCACCTGAATTTTGGTAACCTTGTCCAAGTTTGATTTTGTGTGATTTATCCTGTATCGATTGGGCAACGGTTTTCCATTCAGTAAAAGTTCGAGGCTGCCTTCATCTGCCTGCCATTTCGAGCTAAGGTAAATCAGGCTGTTTGGCTGTTTGGGGAAAGTTATCTTTTCTGTTCCGTTAAAGCGCTCAAACGTTGCTTTCCAGGAATCATGGTTTTGATTGGCTGTTATATTCTTAGAAATTGAACAAGAATACAATGCTGTTATTAAAATAGTGAATGGTATCAGTTTTTTTATCATATCTGTTGTTGTTTATCGTTCTAATTTGATTATGTCGTTGCGTTAAGGCGTATACGCCCGTGGAAACAGGGCTGGTAAACTGTTTCGCAGCTATCTGCTTTAAAAACAGTAGCGTATTGCTCCTATTTTATTTCATACATTTTTTTTAATGTTTCTTCAATATTCTGTGTCAAAATTTGGGGTTTATATTCTTCTCTTGCCGTTCCATTAATGTGGTACAGCCTTTCTGTCGGAATCTGAAAACCGACATTTGTTTCGGACATGGCAAATCCGTTGATGGCTCCCAATAGTTTTGCCATGACGGTTCCGATAACGGTCGCTCTTTTAAGTCCGTCAAAGCCTATAGCCATTCCTTCCCCCATACTTCCTGTCCAATGCCCAACAATTACGTACACTTTGCCTTTAAACTGTTTTTTTCTGGGGGTCACCAGCTCTATCCATTTTCTTTGCGTTTGAAACGCTTTCTCGTCAAACTCGTGCTGTTGATACGGCATTGCTTTATTGATAAATCTTCCCATTATGCAGCGTGCTACAGTAGAATTTCCACCGCCAGGGGTTTCGGTCAGGTCAATAACAAGATTTTTGTACTCCATATAGCCGTCCAGCGCTTTGTCAAAGTCTGCAATAGTATTATTGTCGCCCAACGCATTATTTATTTTAATGTATGCAGTCGTTTTGTTCAGGGTTTTAAATTCAACCAGCGCTGTTGTTTTAAGTACCTCCCGGTCATCAGGGAAAAAATCCAGCTGTTTTTCATTTCTGTTTATGGTGATTTTTCTTTTCTTATCGTGCGTCCCTGCAAACAACATATTCAAGGCATACTGAGACATTTCGGGAGTATGAACTGCAGTG
>CALRKC020000366.1:0-3546 GCA_943367895.1 Erythrobacter sanguineus
CTTATAAAACTACGTTATGCCGGATACTTCAGCTTCTGCACATTTTTTTACTTCCCTGAATACTTTGACACAGTCAGAAGCTCAGAAATTCGGACCGGTTTCCCCGGATGTATTTCGTATTACAAGCAGTTTCAATGCCAATGGCGCCAAGGCCATAGCTGTCTGCAAGGCAGTGGTACTTGTGGTACATCAGAATGCCTCCACAGTCAATCTCGTGCTGAAACCATTTAAGCAGCCATTCCCGGGACTGAATATCAAATATTTTATTTACAGGGGACTTAAGAAAAGTGACTTTTTTAATGGCGATGCTGTTGCTTCGGGAACCGCTTCAGAATTTATCAAGCAGATCAAAGATGATTATCAGGTTTTTATCGATAAAATTAACAATGCAAATCCCCCTATCAACCCTGCGCCCGATATATTGCCGTTAACACCTAAATCGATTGGATATGATCCGGGTTTCGATGCTGAAATACCATTATCGGATTTCTTTTATAAGGAGTCCGATTTTGTCTCGGCGGGTGATTCGTTTGGGCCAGGGGACGAATTTGAATTGCCCGTAATTGCCGCAGGTAAGACTTTGGGGCATTTTAACGCAGCCAATTCAGGTATCGATGTTGTATTGCATTATGGTGACTATAAACACAATTTTGACAATGGCGAATTTGACTTCAGTCTGGGCTATGCGGCGTTGGCAGAAGTAAAAATCGAATTGACCGGCCTCACAGATGCCGAAAAGAAACTCAAAAGGGAACAAAGTACCCAGTTTATTGATATTGCTGCTTTTTATGGACTGTTTGCGCCTATTAATGCCAAGGTTGAAGTGATGAATGGTGAAAACAGAGAATACCGCACCTCGAATGCCATCTATACAGATGTCCTTACCCCGTTCGTTACGAAAAACTTTTGGTATATCTATATACAGGGCGACAGGACGAGGAGCTATAATTTTTATGAAAATTATAAGATTGCGGATAATGACAGCCACCCGATGAAGGCGGGCACTGCTGCGGATTCCTTAACTGCGATAGATTATGGCACGAATGGCTGGCCGGTATTGATTAATGACCAGACTACAGCGGGAAGTGCCAGTGAAAATAGCTATTATATACAATTTGCTACGGACAATAACCCAAATACGGCACTGTTTGGGCAATTGGGTAAAATTGTCAATGCCAAACAGAATAACTTCTGTGATGCGGAAGATTTGAAACTTCCCGCGGATAATGAGGGCAATGAACAGCGGATAACTAAAGTAATACAGCTAAGTACAATGGCAGTGGCTGAGGGGAGTAATATGAGGAATATTGCGGCATTGAGTATTGTATTGTATCAGGGAGTTGCTTACACCTATATTGCAGGACAGGAACTCGATGAAGATGATGAGACTGTCGATATATTGGCTACTCCTAATTTCTTTGATGATGTTTTTGATTTAATAAAGACTGAGCCGTTGCTTAGGATTGGTGAGGATACTACATTTTCGAAGATGGCTTCGGAGAAGTTGAAATTGGTGAATCATTATTATGATGGAAAAATACAAGGCACATCAGCAGTAAAGACAACCTCTATTAACGATGAAATCGACACAAACAATCCAGATTATCCTAAAATCAAGAGAGTGACATATGATGGAGAAGTTACATTTCTGATGAGCAATCCGGTATCACCCTCGGCAACAATTACTACCAACATACAAACCACAACTTCAGCAAATAATAGAACCGGATTTAACGAATACATCATTCCTCCACCATATTATTATGAACTGAAGAGATTTAAAGATAACGGCATAACTATAAAAGGCCTTTTAATAAAAGCCACGGATGGATCTACTCCATGCAAAATTATTTTGGGCATTTCTAAAATTGAGAATGATATTCTCAAAGATTTAATTACAAATAACAGTAACATCAAAAATCCCCGCTTGTTCATGGTAAATCCATATAGCGACGGGAGACCATTGATTTCTTCAGATAATGTCAGATATCAAAAATATAATGTTGTCATTGTGGCTGAAAATTCAGGCGTACTCAATTCTTACATACCAACAGAGCCAGTAATAGTATATTCACTTGATGAAAAATATTATTTCAGTAAAACATACAGCGATAACATGAAAGAGTATTATCCCGAGAATGACAAAACGATAATCATCAATGAAAACCTTGAATAATGCTTGCGATATTATATAAATTAGGTAATCCAGTTGACCTGACTTCATTATCGTCAGGTGGTAAAATCGATATTGAAGGTTTTTTATATCAGTTTACATTTAATGAGCCTGAAGGCTTAGTAAGATATGTTTTTTATCGTAAGTCCGACTTCCACAGAAGCGACCAAAAAATGGAAATCCTTAAAGACGGATTTTATCGCGAAGATAAATTTCTGAAATATATTGAAGACCGTGACGGGGGATTCAACATTGGTGTGCCGTCTGCATCAGAGCTCATCAATCAATATAAATTCGATTTTACTGATTTCATCCTTTTTAGTGTTGGGCAGGAAATACAAATAAAAGCAGTAAACTTCGACTCACCTTACGACTACTTCTATGAAAATGTCAACTATAAATTTGACATAGAATATCTGGATGATGGAGTCAACGTAAAGAATTATGCTATGCCAATCCTGATCAACGGTGAGGAACTGGAATATCAATTAAGACTACCTAGCACTTATGATAAGACAACTACCCCTGTACCAAATCAGATTAATACTCCTGGTTATTATTTTTTTCAAAAAAATCTGGGGGAATTTATAAATTCAATTGCATCAGACACTGAAAAGAGAAAATTTAAAAAAGTCGGTTTACTTATTGTCTTCAAGATAAGGGCAATAATGGGTACAGGTATAGAATTAAACGGTATTATAAACGGTATTATTCCTAATATGCTGGCAAATACATCCTTTACAATGGAAGATGTGGATGCTCTTGCTGACAATGCCGATCCTGAAATCGAGATTGACATCAACGAACCTGAGGATGCGTTGATGAAAACAATATTTCTTTTGAAGAAATCATGGGGATATTATTATGTACCAGATTCAATACTTCCTCATAGAGCTGTACTAGAGCCTTTTTTCACTTCTGCATCGCGGTATGAAGATTTTGGAGACTATTATGAGGCACTGTCCACTTTTAATTATAACCTTTACAGGCAGCCCCAAACTGTGTCAAATATACCACCCTATTTAAAATTTCAATATCTGCTGGAGCTGCTTCCCAAGGTTGCATTAACCATTATACCTTTTCCTGTAATAAAATCTGTACTATCAACTTTTATTAAGACAAAAAAAATTAGTGAGAGTGACAAAAGGTTTGTTTTAAGGATTGTACTTTCTATACCAAATGGCAGGGCAGATGAATTCCTTGATTATCTTTTGGACTGCAACAATGGAACAGACATCAATTATAACTATTTATCTTCAATCCTTGGAGATGCGAAACTAGAGGACATTAGATTTATCAATTTGTTTGTGGATGAAATGCAAACACGCAGGGAATATGTTTTTGCAATATATAATCTTTGGAATTACTCAAAA
>CALRKC020000367.1:0-3545 GCA_943367895.1 Erythrobacter sanguineus
TTCGTTAATGCTTTTTTGCGCAGCAACTATTGCAGACACGAAGAGGAGGATAAAAAATAATGACTTTTTCATAGTTTAAAGATATTGTTTTAAGTGCAGTAAATGCCCAATACATTTGACATCGCCCACAGTTTGTTGTGCCTGCGAACTAAAAAGTATTGCATCGAAGCCACAATTTATAGCGCCGATTACGTCAGCTTCAAGGTTATCACCGATCATAATGCAATTTTCCTTTTGTACATTAGCCTGCTTTAGTGCATATTCAAATATCTGCGGATGCGGTTTCTTTACGCCGGCAGATTCGGAATTGGTGATTGTAGCGAAATAATGATGTATGTTCGAATTCCTGAGTTTACTTCCCTGAATTTCGTGAAAACCGTTGGTGATGATATGCAATCGGTATTTTTTACTCAGGTATTCCAGAACTTCCTCCGTCCCTTCAAAAAGGTGATTGAATTGCGGGAGATAGTTAATGTATTCCGCTGATAAGACATCTATCATTTCATCACTTATTTCATATGCCAATAAGTCAAAGGCATCCCTGAGTCGACCATAACGCAGTTCCTGCTGTGTTACTTTATCGTATTGATACAATTCCCAATATTTCAGATTTATCGGGATGTAGTGCTTCAGGAACTCGTCTAAACTTACTGCAATATCGTATTTGGCAAAAACTTCTTTAAAAGCGAGCGCCGAATTTTTTTCAAAATCCCAAAGCGTGTGATCAAGGTCAAAAAAAATATCGGATACTTTAGAAGCCATAATTAGGTTTTCATTAGCAAATGTCGGAAAGTATTTCAACTCAGGCAACGTTTTTAAAAACGTTTACAGAATTCCCTGATCTGCAAAACTAAAATAACCAATTTCAGTCACGATAATGTGATCCAACACCCTAATATCAAGATTATTTCCGGCAGCTACCAATTTATTTGTAATGGATTTATCAGCATCGCTGGCCTTCATTGAACCAGAAGGATGGTTATGACAAAGGATGAGTGCTGTAGCTCCGCATTCCAACGCATATTTGTACACCAGCCGCACGTCTACAACCGTGGCGGTAATGCCACCTTTACTGATTTGCGTTTTTGTAATTACCTTGTTGGAATTGTTTAAGTAAATCACCCAAAACTCTTCGTGGGAAAGTTCGCCAATTAGTGGCCGCATCATTTCGAAAATAGAAGTACTCGAAACTACCTTCTCGGTTTCTGCAACCGCCATGGTTCTTTTTCTTTCAGCTAATTCGAGTGCAGCCAGTATTGAAATGGCTTTTGCTTCCCCAATTCCTTTAAAAAGCATGAGTTGCTGCGCCGATAATCTTGAAAGTTGAATGAGATTATTTCCGGTACTGGCCAGAATACGTTTGCTTAAATCTACAGCGGTTTCATATCGGCTGCCTGAACCTATCAGTATTGCAAGCAGTTCGGCATCGCTCAGGGCCTTCTTGCCTTTGAGAATTAACTTTTCGCGCGGTTTGTCGTCTTCAGACCAGCTACGGATTGGGAAAGGATTGTTTTCAGTCATTTTGTTTGGCGGTTAAAGACCGCAATTTAACAAAAATGGCTTAATTAAAAAACGCCGGAGCAATGGATTACTATCGCATCAATTGCTTTATGTCGTCGAAGTTAAGTCCTCCGTAATTTCCTGAACTCATTAACAAAAGCGCAATACTTTCGGTGTCAAATTTGAGATGAAAAAGGTATTCTTTAAATGCATCAGGATTAGTGTAAATCAATAAATCATTCCTTTTGAAAGCTTCTCCAATCTGATCCGCAGTAATTTCGTCAAGCTGCTTTATCTTCACCGCGTCCGGTGAGTAGAACACAACGGCTACATCGGCAGCATTGAGTGCGCCTTCGTACTCTTTGAGGAATTCAGGATTAAGGCTGCTGTAAGTATGTAATTCAAGGCAGGCAATCAAGACCCTGTCCGGATACTGCTCTTTTACGGCTCTGGTTGTGGCGGACACTTTACTTGGTGAATGCGCAAAATCTTTGTAAGCCACATGCTTTTGATTTTCCGCAATTTTTTCAAGGCGTTTGGATGCACCCTTAAAACTGGCAATGGCTTCATAAAAATCTGTTTCATCCACACCCATATTCTGACAAATCCATTTGGCGCCGGCAAGGTTATTCAGATTATGGGCACCGAAGACCTCGATAGGCATGTTTCCATCTTTGGTTTTCAGATAGGTTATACCTTCCTTAACGGTATAGTCAGGAGTAGAATAAGACAATTTCCGTATTGGGTTTGTGGCAGCTTCTGCAATGCGCTTGACTTCAGGATCATTTTCATTATAAACTAAAATCCCGCCATTGGTGATCAGGCTGATAAAGGTTTCAAACTGTTCAACATAATTTTCATAAGTAGGAAAAACATTGATGTGATCCCAGGCAATCCCTGAAATCAATGCAATATTGGGTTGGTACAAATGGAACTTCGGACGACGGTCCATCGGAGACGACAGGTATTCGTCGCCTTCGAGGACAATAAAATCATTATGCTCCGTCAAATGCACCATATTGTCAAATCCCTCGAGCTGCGCCCCCACCATATAATCAACTTCGATTTGGTGATAATGCATCACATGCAAAATCATCGATGTGATAGTGGTTTTTCCATGAGAGCCACCAATTACAACACGTGTCTTATCTTTAGACTGTTCATAGAGAAACTCTGGATAGGAAAATATCTTTAACCCCAACTCTTGTGCCCGAAGCAACTCCGGATTATCCGGCTTGGCATGCATGCCTAAAATCACTGCTTCAATTTCAGGAGTTATTTTTTCAGGAAACCATCCCAAAGCATCCGGAAGAATTCCTTTTCTTTCGAGTCTTGTTTTCGAAGGTTCAAAAATTGCATCATCACTACCCGATACATGATAGCCTTTGTCATGTAATGCCAAAGCAAGGTTGTGCATGGCGCTGCCGCCAATTGCGATAAAGTGTGTTCGCATTAAGATTTTTGTTTTTCGTTGTATTCAGCCAAAACAAGCCGCGCTTTCTCAGGCTGGTCCATTTTATTTTTGTACAGGTCTGCGAGCTTTTGGTAACATACTTTGGAACTGCCTAATTCAATCGCTTTTTTATACTCCTTCTCCGCTTCCTTATATCTTTCAAAATACTCCGCTATATGACCTTTCGATAAACATCCGTCAATTGGGGAAATCTTCATCAGCTGCTCGGAATACGCCAGGGCTTTTTTCTCACTTCCTCCAACGATGCCCGGAAGCTGAAGATACAACTCAATTAAGGCCCATCGTGCTTCAATATGCTTTGGATCAAGCGCTATGGCTTTCTCAAAAGAACCACGGATTTCTCCTATCATCCCCAACGCCTTAAATTTATTTGAGCTTTTGGCGATCATACCCAAAACTCCCCCATACTTGTAAATGTAGTTGGCAACTTTTGGCTGGAGCTGCTTTAACTTCTTATAATATACCAAAGCCAACTTCCATTCTTTCTGGACACCATGTATGTCCCCCAAATACTCCATGGCTTTGAAATTGTTGGATTCTTCTTTCAAGACTTTCTCAAAAAGCAACTGCG
>CALRKC020000368.1:0-3529 GCA_943367895.1 Erythrobacter sanguineus
AAACGTTGGGATGCGCCAATAACCGACACGGCAAACTGGCCGCGCTGCATCCAGATTGCCTGGCAACTTCACGACGAAATGGGCAGGCTTATTGAACACCAGGATTATCTGGTGCAGCCCGAAGGATTCAACATTCCTTACGATGCAGAGCGGATTCACGGCATCTCTACCGAATTGGCACAGCAGCAGGGTGTTTCTTTGGTTGAAGTCCTTGAGAAATTCAATGCCGTATTGTCAAAAGCAAAATTCATTGTAGGACAGAATATTGGATTCGACGTCAACATCATGGGTTGCGAATTCCATCGCTTTGGTATGGATTCCGGAATGGCATCCATGCCGGTATTGGACACCTGTACCGAAGTCACGGCGTCACTGCTTAAACTTCCGGGCGGTCGTGGTGGGAAATTCAAGCTTCCCACATTAACGGAGCTTCATGAGTATCTTTTCAATACGCCTTTCGCTGAAGCCCACAATGCCACCGCCGACGTCGAGGCCACAACACGTTGTTTCCTTGAACTGATCCGCCGTGAGATTTTTACCAAAGAAGAATTGGATGTCCCTGCTTCTTATTTTAAGGAATATCAACAGTTCAATACTAAAGAAATTCAGCTTATCGGGCTGAAGCACATCAACCTGAAAGCCGCTTCCGATGCAATCCGGGAGAGTTTCAGGAAAAAAGAGGAAGTCAATACGCCTTCGTCAGGTGCTGCAAAACAGGTCGCTATTGATGTCGATTTTGTTCACCTGCACAACCATACGCAATTTTCGGTTTTGCAATCTACCATCAGCGTTGCATCATTGGTGAAAGCAGCTATCCAGCATAAAATGCCGGCCGTCGCGATTACTGACCACGCGAACCTGATGGGTGCGTTTCATTTTGTGCGCGATATCTTAAACCACAACAAATCAGCGGAGGCCAAAAACAACGCCGCGGTTGAAAATGGAGAACAACCTTCAGAGGTTATCATGAAGCCAATCGTAGGCTGTGAGTTTTTTGTATGCGAAGACCGGAAAGACAAGAGCAGAAAAGACAATGGTTACCAGATTGTCTTTCTCGCAAAAAATAAAAAGGGCTATCATAACCTTGCGAAGCTATCCTCCATTGCCTACACGGAAGGGTTTTATTACGTCCCGCGTATCGACAGGGAAGTGATTGAGGAGTATAAGGAAGACCTGATTGTCCTGTCAGGAAATTTATACGGCGAAATCCCGAATAAGATCCTGAATCTTGGTGAAAATCAGGCAGAGGAAGCTTTGGTCTGGTGGAAAGACAGGTTTGGCGCGGATTTTTATATCGAATTGATGCGCCACAATCAGGAAGATGAAAATCGGGTCAACCAGTCGCTGATACAATTGGCGCGGAAGCATAACGTCAAAACCGTCGCTACCAACAATATTTTTTATATTGATAAAGCCAATGCCAATGCCCACGATATCTTGTTGTGCGTCCGCGATGGCGAAAAGCAGGCAACACCTATAGGCCGTGGCCGTGGCTTTCGTTATGGCATGCCAAACCAGGAGTATTATTTCAAGTCGGGGGACGAAATGAAAGCACTTTTCAGCGATCTTCCCGAAGCGATACACTCCATCTCCGAACTCGTTGATAAGATTGAGATATACAGCCTTGCACGGGAAGTGCTGCTCCCGAAATTTGTCATTCCTGATGAATTTCTGGTGCCTGAAGACCAAGCGGATGGCGGGAAACGCGGTGAAAATAAATACCTGCGGCACCTTACATATAAGGGAGCGGAAAGGCGCTACGCTGAAATCACTGATGAGATTCGGGAACGCATTGACTTCGAACTGCTGACCATAGAAAATTCCGGGTATCCCGGTTACTTCCTGATCGTACAGGATTTCATCGCCGAAGCCCGTAATATGGGTGTGTCCGTTGGTCCCGGGCGGGGCTCAGCCGCGGGCGCCGTAGTGGCGTATTGCCTTGGGATTACGAACATTGATCCGCTGAAATACAACCTGCTTTTTGAGCGATTCCTGAATCCCGACCGTGTATCGCTTCCCGATATTGATATCGATTTTGATGATGAAGGACGCAGTAAGGTCATGGATTATGTTATCCGGAAATATGGCTCGAAGCAGGTGGCACAAATCATTACGTACGGTACAATGGCTGCAAAATCCGCCATCCGCGATACCGCACGTGTGCTGGACCTGCCTTTGTTTGAAGCCGATAAGATTGCCAAACTCATCCCGTTTAACCTGAACCTGGCGAAAATTTTCTCCATGGACGAAGCGAAGCTCAAAGCGTCATTACGTCCTGAGGATTTTGAAAAGGTTCAGGAATTGATCGCCTTGGCAAAAGTCAATGATATGGGCGGCGAAACACTGCAGCAGGCGCAAATCCTGGAAGGGAATCTGCGAAATACCGGAATTCATGCCTGTGGTGTAATCATTACGCCTGATGATATTACGAAATTTGTCCCCGTTGCAACAGCGAAAGATTCAGATTTATATGTAACCCAATTCGATAACTCTGTGGTAGAAAGCGCCGGTTTGCTGAAGATGGATTTCCTCGGCTTAAAAACACTGACGCTGATAAAGGACACGGTGAAGCTGGTCAAATACCGGACAGGTAAAGATATTGATCCGGACCAGTTCCCGATTGACGATGTGAAGACGTACGAGTTGTTCCAACGCGGCGAAACAGTCGGGATT
This sequence comes from Erythrobacter sanguineus, assembly GCA_943367895.1. Lineage (GTDB taxonomy): Bacteria > Bacteroidota > Bacteroidia > Flavobacteriales > Flavobacteriaceae > Flavobacterium. Next base: position 2,674 of record CALRKC020000368.1, read on the forward strand.
TTTCAATACGAAAGCGCGGGAATGCAGAAATACATGAAGGAACTCAAACCAACTGTTTTTGACGACCTCATTGCGATGAATGCGCTATACCGCCCTGGACCTATTGCTTACATCCCGAGTTTCATCAAAAGGAAAAATGGCGAAGAGGAAATTGTGTACGACCTTGAGGCCTGTGAAGAGTTGCTAAAAGACACCTATGGAATCACCGTTTATCAGGAGCAGGTAATGCTTTTGTCACAAAAGCTGGCCAATTTCTCCAAAGGTGATGCTGATGTACTGCGTAAAGCAATGGGTAAAAAGCAACGCGAGGTACTCGATAAGATGAAACCGAAATTCATCAATCAGGCCATGGCAAATGGCCACGCTGAAGACAAGCTCGAGAAAATCTGGAAAGACTGGGAAGCGTTTGCTGAATACGCATTTAACAAATCGCATTCCACATGCTACGCCTGGATTGCGTATCAGACAGCCTATCTTAAAGCAAATTATCCTGCCGAATACATGGCTGCAGTGCTTTCCAATAATATGAGCGATATCAAGCAGGTGTCCTTTTTTATGGAGGAATGCAAGCGGATGGGACTTCAGGTTTTGGGCCCCGATGTCAACGAGTCATTCTACAAGTTTACCGTAAACGAAGAATACGCCGTCCGTTTTGGGATAGGAGCCGTAAAAGGCGTTGGTATGGGCGCGGTACAGACAATCGTCGAGAACCGCAAAGATGGCAGGTATAAATCTATTTTTGATCTCGCCAAACGCGTTGACTTGCGCGCGGCCAATAAAAAAGCTTTTGAAAATCTGGCACTGGCCGGTGGTTTTGATTCTTTTACCGGGACACACCGGGCACAGTATTTTCATG
>CALRKC020000369.1:0-3516 GCA_943367895.1 Erythrobacter sanguineus
TGAGATTTCCGGAACCCAGGCCGGCTTTGGCTTCAGGCTTTCCGGATTTTATCTTGGATCAAACTCCATCCTGACAGCCCTTGGTGACGGAAGACAGGCTGATGCCTACTTCGGATACCGTTTCGGCTTTCTGTAGTAATCGACAACAACTGCATGAATTTCAGTCATAACATTAGTTTCAGGAAAGAAACATTAAAAAAGCTCCTCCACAATATCCTGCTCCATGAAGCCGATATTGTGGAGGCTTTGCATAAAGACTTCCGTAAGCCCGCGTTTGAAACGATTATGAGCGAAAGTTCCATGGTCATTTCTGATTTAAAACACACAATCAGGCATCTGGAATCGTGGGCAAAGCCAAAGAAGGTATTCCCATCGTTGCTGAATTTTCCTTCCAGGGATTACATCTACAGCGAACCTTACGGAAAAGTACTGATTATTGCCCCGTGGAATTACCCGTTCCAGCTTTCCTTCCTGCCGTTGATTGCTGCAGTGGCCGCGGGAAATTCCGTGGTATTGAAACCTTCGGAGCTTACACCGGCGACATCAGCACTGGTCTCAAAAATCATCCGGGAAACTTTTGAGGTAAAACATGTCGTTGCCGTGCTTGGTGATGCCTCCATTGCCTCCGATTTACTTAGGAAAAGATGGGACTATATTTTTTTCACCGGAAGCACGACCGTCGGAAAAATCGTAGCCAAAGCGGCGGCCGAAAACCTCACGCCCGTTACTTTGGAATTAGGCGGGAAAAACCCCTGCATTGTAGACAGTACGGCAAACCTGATGCTTGCGGCAAGGCGTATCGTATGGGGCAAATTCATGAATGCAGGGCAAACCTGCATTGCACCGGACTATCTTTTGGTACACACCCGCGTTAAAAACAAGCTGGTGGCGCTCCTGAAAGACGAAATACAGCGCGCCTATGGCGTAAATCCGGAAGCTTCCGCAGACTTTGCCCGTATCATCAACAGCGACCATTGGAAAAGGCTCACGGCATTGATTGAGCCTTACAAAATCCTTTACGGAGGGCAGTCTGTAGAAGAAGAACGTTACCTGGCCCCTACCCTTGTCGATGAATTTAATATAGAAAGTGCGCTGATGAAAGGTGAGATTTTTGGTCCGATACTCCCCATACTGACTTACGAAAACGAAGATGAAATAAGCCGGGTGCTGGGCCGATATGAAAAACCACTTTCACTGTACCTTTTCACGGAAAACAAAAATTTCGAGCACCGGATCCTACGGGATTATTCTTTTGGCGGCGGTTGTGTTAACGATACCGTTGTTCACTTTTCAAATAAAAGGTTGCCTTTTGGCGGTGTCGGACAATCCGGAATGGGCGCTTACCACGGGAAATTCGGGTTTGATGCCTTCAGCCATAAGAAAGCCGTACTCAAAAAAGCGAACTGGCTTGATATCGCAATAAGGTATGCGCCGTATGGAAAAAAGCTGAAATTAATAAAGCGGGTGATTGAATGGTTTTGAGCGTCCGTTAAATTTTTGGCAGGTAAATCCTGCATTTCAACAATATAAATTGTCATTTACTTCGTTAGATGGCAGTTTTTTTTTACATTTACTAGACGCAGGTGCCTATTTTTTGTAACGGCCATTTTTTACAAAGCCAGCGAGCGCGCCATGAATCCAAAGACAAGAATAATCACGAGCATTTTTCCGGCTTCCGTCTGCCTTTTATGTACGGAAGGTTACGGTATTGCGGTTAAGATGCCCCAAATTCAGGCCCCGACAGCCCCTGTATCGGCGAAATGGTGGTTTATTATGGCGGTATTTGTCGTCATGAGTTTTATATTCTTATGGACGCTCAGGAGAATCTCGCGTTCAAAAAGGAAATTTGTTGCGTCGTTCCAAAACCATATCGACAACAACCAGTACCGCGTTTACCTGCTGTTCTTTGGTGTCATGTTCCCGATAACCGAATTGTTTCTTGAAATATTCAGGGTACGGAAACACAGTGAATTTTGGTTCAATTCTCTCATGGGGCTGCTGTTGATCGTAATCTACTACTACAGCAATAAAAATGACTTTTTGAAAAAACACCTCAAGACCATCTTTATAGCCAACTATATCGCACTGACTTCCTACGTGATCTACAAACTCACCTTTAAAGATTTTGAACTGGTCACTTTTGCTGAATTGCTAATCATTTTCTTCTTTGCGCCGAGCATATTCCGGACACTGAAATCCTATTGGGCCTTTATTGCCGGATTTGCCGCAATCCTTTTTATACTGTACATCAATCAGATTGTCGCAACCAGCATATTGCTGACGCTGCTCTACTCCTTCTTTTTTATCATCGTAATCCATTACATCAGGCAGACGATACTCATGGATTCCCAGGATAGGTTTGCTTTTGCAGATCAGATTGTCAACAAAGGCAATTCTTTGATTGTAGGCACCAATATCAAAGGGGAACTTTCGTATTGCAGCGACAGTATTTATCCGATCCTGGGCTATCAGCCGAAAGAAGTAATGGGCCTGAATTTTTGGAAACTGACTGAGGATCCGGAATTCATTGGCGAGAAATACCATGAAAATTATATCGATGAAAGACTTTATATCAGAAAACTGAAATGCAGGAACGGGGAATACAAATTCATACAGTGGAAAGACAAAAAATACAGTGAAAACCTCATAATTGGTATGGGACAGGATGTTACCAGCCAGATTGAAATCCAGAACCAATACAGGAACCTGATTGAAAATGCGACCGATATTATTTTCGAAGTCAATGACGACGGGGATTTCACCTTTATAAATGACTTCACCATTTCGATGCTGGGCTATTCAAGGGAAGAGGTCATTGGGCGCAATTACACAGAGTTCATCCGCCCGGACTACATGCCCAATATGAAGGAATTCTATGAAACACTGGCTGGAAACGAAACTGATTTTCCCATCATCGAATTTCCGATTATAGCGAAAGACGGCGAAGAGCTCTGGGTTTCTCAAAAAGTAATCATGCGCAGGAACCATGAAGGCCAGATTACCGGATATTCGGGTATCGCACGCAATATCACGGCGATGAAGAAAATCGAGATGGAAAACCTGAAACGGCAGGAAAAAATAGTAAAATACAACGCCACCATCAACAAGCTCTCCACGACAAATTACAGCAACCACAAAAACCTCGTGACCATCCTCCAGATGATCCTGAAGAGTGCCGCAAGGGATACAAACGTGGAGCGTGTCAGTTTCTGGGAATACCATCCGGACAAGATTGTCTGTGCCTGCCTTTTTGATTTAAGTACCAATTCATTTTCAAAAGGCCGTGTTTTTGAAAAGAAGCATATCCCCATATACTTTAAGGCTATTGAGAACGACAAGATCATTGTTGCCTCGGATGTCAACAACCATCGCGAGACAAAGGAATTCCGAGACAATTATTTCGCCGAAAAAGGGATCCGTTCGCTGCTGGATACCACAATTATCCTGAATGGCAGGATTGCCGGTATATTGTGCTTTGAGGCGACATCCAGAAAAGACTTTGACAACGAGGACATT
>CALRKC020000370.1:0-3486 GCA_943367895.1 Erythrobacter sanguineus
GCCGTCGAATTCCCGGTTCCTTAAAGTTTGATTGAAAAAAGGTAATTTTTCAAAAACAACATCAATATTAATCAGGTTTTCCATCAATCGGTCATGCTGTTAATGATTGTGATAATACCTTTAAAAATCAGGAAGATAGCAGTAAATGCCAATAGAATTCCAAATCCCAGTATGAATGGAAACAGGAATTGCTGCTTGTTGATAAAAGCGAAATGAATTACGGCGGGACCAATAAAGGCACATGGCAGTGCGAACACCAGGAATTTAATCCCTTTATTGAGGATGTCTTTGTCTGTTGGCATAATTACTTACTTTGATAATTGTCAACCGCACTCCTGACGCTGCCATATTCAATAAGCATCTCAATGGCCTGTTCGTAAGTGACACCAATTTCATCGACAATCATTTTTGCGCCACGGTCTACCAGTTTGTTGTTGCTCAGTTGCATGTCTACCATTTTATTCCCTTTTACGCGGCCAAGGCGAATCATGGTTGCTGTCGAAATCATATTCAGCACCAATTTTTGTGCCGTACCGGCTTTCATACGGGAACTTCCCGTTACAAACTCAGGGCCCACGACCACCTCAATGGGATGCCTGGCGGTCATCGAAAGCGGACTTCCCGCATTACAGCAGATGCTTCCGGTAAGAATATTATTTTTGTTGCACTGTTCCAAACCGCCAATAACATACGGCGTAGTGCCTGAAGCGGCAATACCAATTACGGTATCGTTCGGACCAATATTCATTTCAGTTAAATCTCTCCAAGCCTGTTCAGCGTCATCTTCCGCGTTTTCCACAGCGCGTCTGATGGCTTTATCACCACCGGCAATGATACCGTTAACCAAGTCAAAAGGCACCCCAAATGTGGGCGGGCATTCCGACGCATCGACAATACCCAGCCTTCCCGACGTTCCCGCTCCGATATAAAACAAACGGCCGCCATTTTGCATGCGCGAAACGATTTCAATAACTAGTTTTTCTATCTGCGGCAGCGCTTTCTCAACTGCATAAGGAACGGTCTTGTCCTCATTGTTGATATTGGCCAGTAACTCACTTACCGGCATAGATTCCAGGCTGTTGTATTTAGAGGACTGTTCAGTGGTTTTGGTGAAAGACAAAATGTATGGCTTTTTTGGTTTTGAACCCAAAGTTACGGTTTTGTAACAAAAGCAGCAATGTTTATCAGATTCGAATTTTAGAAAAGTTATTTGAACAGGATTAAGTATCAGGAACTGTTCAACAAGAAAATAAAAAGGGATTATCGTCTGACATCTTTCAGCGCAGCAGTACTGAATTTGCGACGAAGTATTTTAAAGCAGGAATGCCAACAATATCCCAAGCGCTATCATCGACAATTTCGCCACGTTGAATTTATGGTTTTCACTCGCCTCAAAAATAATCGTCGATGAAATATGGAACAGAATTCCGATTACCACCGCGGTAATCTGGGCATAATATTCATTGAGTATGGACAACGATTCCGAAGCAAAAGTCCCTAACGGCGTCATCACGGCAAAGGCCGCCATGAAAATGAATATAGTGGTTTTCTTCAGTTTGACATTAATGAAGAACAGCGTTAGTATTACCGCTATCGGCAGGTGGTGGATCGCAATCCCCATGGCCAGGTCATTGTGCCGGCTTACTGGAAATCCCTCCAGGAATGCGTGCAAACAAAGACTGAAAAATAAGGCCCAAGGCATCCGTTCCATTTCGTCATGACCATGAACATGACCGTGTTCAGCGCCTTTTGAGAAAAATTCAAGTAAAATCTGGAACAATATCCCAATCATGATGAATATCCCGATACTGTTGGAATGCCCGCCGTTGTCGTCATGTCCTGCAGCATAAACCTCCGGCAACAGGTGCATTACCGTTAGCGAAAGCAGGAACGCCCCGCTGAAAGACAACAACAATTTCAGGCTCTTTTTTTTCTTTGGCCTGATGAAAATGGCAAATGCATAACCTGCCAGTACAGATAATAAAGGAAGTAAATAATTCATTATTTGAAAATCATGATCAGGCGTTCACTGTCCTTACTGTGAAATTTCCGCAGTTTGTAATCCCCGAAGACATCCAGTAAAAAGATTCCGGCTTCTTCCATCATACTTTCAAAATCACTGAGTGTCAATGCCTGGACCCGCTCGGTAAAATGATAGGCAGTTCCCTGATCGTCGAAATCAATTTCCTTAAAGATGTGGCCATCAGCATAAAATCTTTTGATATTAAATGTAATGCCATCAACAGTCTTGGTTTCTTCGGGAACGAGATTGTCAATAACGTGAGTGGCATTCATGAAATCGATTACTGCAAATCCTGTTTCATTCAGGCTTTCCTTAATGGCGATCAGTGTTTTCAGGTTATCCGAATCGTCTTCAAAATAACCAAAACTCGTAAACAGGTTAAAAATAGCATCATACTGTTCCTCACAGGGCTGCCTCATATCGTGTACTACGAAATGCAGGCTGTCGTTTTCGCGTTTTTTTGCTTCGGAAATACTGTTTTCCGAGAGATCAGCACCGGTAACATTGTAACCGAGTTCATTCAGGTAAATCGAATGGCGGCCTTTTCCGCAGGCCAGATCAAGGATTCTGGCAGCTTCGGGTAAATTCAGGTATTGGGTGATATTGTCCATAAAAAGACGCGCCTCGGCATTGTCGCGGTCTTTGTAAAGAATATGATAATAGGGGGTGTCAAACCAGGAAGCGTACCAATTGGGATTTGAAATTTCCTTCTCATTTTTTAAATTTCCTTCCCCTGAATTATTATTGTGGCTGTCGGACATATTCTTTTTAAGATTGAACGGCAAATTTAGACTATTTTTGCCAACCCGTCAGAGGGATTTAAAAGATTTAAAGGTTTGAAAAATTTAATGATTTAAAAATTGAAATATTTTTGGGTTTGCAGTAAACACCAATTGATGCTGCCGGAATTTTTCAATCTCATGGTTTTTCAATCTTTCAATTCAACCGAATATTATGGAACAAAATTTTAAAATGATTGCCAAGACCTTTTTTGGTTTTGAGGAAATACTGGAGAAAGAGCTTCGCGCGTTGGGCGCACAGGAGGTGGAAGCCGGCGTGCGTATGGTTAGCTTCAAAGGGGATAAGGGTTTTATGTACAAGGCCAATCTGTCGCTGCGTACAGCGCTCAAAATCCTGAAACCGGTTTATCACTTCAGGGCCTTCAGCGAAGACAGTCTTTATAAAGGCATTTACAGTATGGATTGGTCGGCATACATGAATCCGGACCAGACCTTTGTGATTGATTCTACGGTCAATTCAGACCGTTTCAAACATACCGAGTTTGTTTCCCAGAAATGCAAGGACGCCATCGTGGACCAATTTCGGCAGAAGACAGGGCAGCGGCCGAGTATCGACAAAACACATCCCGATTTGAGGATTAACGTCCACATACATCAGGATCAGGTTTCTGTGGCATTAGATACTTCCGGAGCTTCACTGCACCACCGGGGTTACCGTACCGC
>CALRKC020000371.1:0-3470 GCA_943367895.1 Erythrobacter sanguineus
TAAGGCACTTTCATTTAACTGCCCGAAATACGGCAGCGCGGCATCATTTACATGGCCTCCGCCCAAAACCAGGATCGGCAAATCGAGCTTTTCATTAGCTGCAATATAATTTGATGGATATTGACTTTCAAGGTTCTTGACGAGCACGACCGGAAGTGGTGTTGCACTAAACAAATACAATTCGGCAACAGCCAAAATAGCCAATACCTTTGTCGTTTTCCGGAAACGGAATCGGTAAAACAGGGCTGCAAGGATCAATAAAATCCAGAAAATCAGCAGCGGATTTAAAATTGATCCCATTTTTTAAATGCTTATAAAGGCGTATCAGATTTTATAACCCTTCCCGGATTACCAAAAACAACAGCGTAAGCAGGCACATTTTTCACCAACATAGCCTGACCGCCAATCCTGCTGAATTCGCCAATAACGATATCCTGACGGGTGGTAGCACCAATGCCGACATCAGCAAATGGCCGGGCATGTGTAAATCCTGCAAAATTCACTCCGGGTGCTAAAGTGCATCCGTAATCTACTGTGCAGTTATGGCCGATGCTGCAGTTCATATTCATGACCACAAAGTCACCGACAACGCTTTCATAATTGATGCACACACCGGGATAAAGGATCACCCCTTCCCCAACCCTGACTTCTTTAGAAATCCAGACATCCGGCGAAATAAAGTTAGGGAAACGGATGTTTTTAGGTTTGAGGAAATTGATAATCTTGTTCTTTATCCTCGGACTTGCAATCGCAATAACCACTGCGAGTGGCGCATCTGCAAGGTATTCATCAATCGAATCTATCCGCCCAAGTACGGTGTTGCCATAAAGCTGCTTCCCGATTTTTTCAACATTATCATCAAGAAAACCGAGTACTTCATAGTCACCAAAACTATCGACGTTGTACGAAATAAACCCGCCGATGTTTCCCGCCCCGATAATGATTAACTTCTCTTTCATCGGTTACGATTTGTGGTGATAAGTATTCATGATTTTTTTTCGCTTTCCGGAAGATAAAAGCGGAATTTCATCCACATATTCGAGATTGAAATTGGCATCGTCGCCCAGGTACTGCTTAAACTCCCCTATCAATTGCTCTTCCCTGCTGAAGCCATGATCCGCGTTGATCTTGAACACATAATCTTTGGGCCCGTACTGCACGAACTGGTATTGACTGATTTCAACATATTGCCACATATTCTTATACACGATATAAGAAGAAACCAATTCTCCTTTCGTATCATAAATCAAATCGAGTTTCCTGCCTTCAACAGTTTGCAGGTAACGTTCATCACCAGGTACAAAGCATCCAATATCTCCGGTGTCATAACGAATCATCGGCATGGCATAATTATACAAATCGGTTACCACTATCCTGCCCAATACCCCGGGTGCTGCGGGTACATCAGTATCCATGTCGAGGATTTCAATATGATAACTTGCCGTATTAATCAGGAAACGCAAAGAACCATTGGTTTCCTGTTGGGCAATAATCCCGTTTTCGATATTGGAATATCTCGAAACAGGCTGAACGCCGAAAAATTTCGTAAGTGTTTCCCTAGTATAATCATTCAGGCTTTCTGACATCGCGATAATCGAATTCACCTTTGCCTTTACTTTCCCGTGATTTGTTTTCTCAAGATATTTTGCCGTCAGTTCCAATGCAGATGAATAGCCAAGAAAGCCTATGTCGCCTCCATAGCTTTCCATATCCCTGATTAATGCTGCAATTTGTTTGTCGCCGTAATGGATGACATCGACAGCAACCATATTCTGTAAATAAAGCTGGGAAAAACTCTTATGGTTGTTTTTACTCCATATTTTGAAATAATATAATTTTTCGCCAACTGAAAATCCTGCCTTGCCTGCGAAATAAATCGTATCGGCACTGTTCCGGCTTTTTTTATTCCGGTCATGAAAAACCTTGAAAGGCGTACCGGTAGAACCGCTCGTTACAGCAGCAACACGCTGGTTTTCCGCAAACGCCGATGAAATGAATGCATCATTGTCCTCCCGTATAAAGTTTTTATTCACCACCCTGAAATGCTCCAGCCGATCCGAAGCAACGTTTTTATAAATGGGTACTGTATCTACGGCATGTTGCAAAAGTTTGCGAAGTTTCTCAGGCTTTTCAGGACTGCCCTGTGAAATACTGTTTACAATATCCTCATAGTGTTTCCTGATTTGTCCTCCTTTTAAGCCGTCTATCGTCCAGAATGCCTTCTCCCTTAGTTTTTGAATAAAAGTCGCCATGTTAATTGTTTCCGTTAAATGGTTCCATTGGGCGCGCATCACTTTGATTCACGCCTTCCTTTTTGAAAATTTTCATAAAAGACATAAAGAATATTTTAATGTCGAGCCACAGCGTTACGTTTTCAACATAATACACGTCCAGTTCAAATTTCTCTGCCCAGCTTATGGAGTTTCGTCCGTTAATCTGTGCCCAGCCTGTCATGCCCGGCCTTACTTCGTGCCGGCGCAATTGCCGTTCATTATATAGCGGGATGTACTTGAACAGCAACGGTCTCGGACCAATGATACCCATATCCCACTTCAGGACATTGAACAACTGCGGAATCTCATCTATGGAAGTTTTCCTTACAAAAGCGCCCACCGCCGTGATCCTTTCATTGTCCGGCAACAAATTCCCATCAGCGTCTTTCGCATCGGTCATCGACTTGAACTTGATGATATCGAAAGGCTTTTGGTCTTTGCCGGGACGTCTTTGGTAAAAAAATGGCTTACCGTCGTTTTGTATGTACAGTAAAATGGTTACTACAATCAGTATCGGTGAAAAAACGATCAACGCCACCAAAGCGGCAAAAGATTCGAGGAAGGGTTTCAGAAATCTGTACATAATTTATTTTTTAGATGCGGCAATCAATTCCGCCAATTCATTTGCAGCCATGAATTCGACGTCCGGCCAACGTTTTGTAATTTCCGAAAGCAGCTTTTTTAAGGCGGCCAATCCGTTTTCCCTGTTTTTAGGGTCTACCAAGCCTGAATAATTCACGCGGTGTGAGCTGATGACTGCCGGTTTATTCCAGCGAAATGCTGCCTCAACCTGTTTCAAAGCGTGCTGTACAGGGTCATATCCGCGTTTCCAGATAGGTTCGAAAACGACATTACGCACCATAAATATTTGTCCGTGCTCGTTTTGCTTTCCGGTATAATTGAGTACGCGTTTGAATTTTCCGCCACCGAGGTGTTCTTTCTTATCAAATGGCGTGTCGATGTATAAAACCCCATTTTCCTTAAGTGCTTTATGAAGCATAGCATTTTCCCGGCCTCCAGGAGCATTGAAATGCGTGGCCCTGAATCCGAAAACTTTCTCGAATGCATTGAGTCCGTCGGCAACAATCTCATTATGTGACTCGCATTCACTGATGTCACTGAAATCAAAGGCAGCGGTGTATGACGGGTAATTTTTCAGGGAAATAGAGCAATAGCTGCGATTCTTTAACGCCACTA
>CALRKC020000372.1:0-3464 GCA_943367895.1 Erythrobacter sanguineus
ATCCATGGACTTGCCGATGCCGGATAAAAATGTGGATGACATCATAATCAAAGTTGAGGATGCAAGGACACTTACGGTTCTTATCGGCCCTAAGAATCAGCTGAAGTATTATATGGGGCGTTTTGAAGAACCTATCGAGGCACCTGCAGATATTGCCTATGGCAAAAATGGAATCAGGAAGAAAATTTTGGAGAAGAAAGTATCTGTTCCTCAATTTATGCAGAATCCTAAGAAAGGTTTGATTATGCTTATAAAAGCTGACAAAAAATCAACATACAAGAATCTGGTTGATATTTTAGATGAGGTTGCTATCAGTAAAGTGCCAACTTACGCAATTGTCGATATGACCAAAGAGGAAGAGAAACTGTTTGAAAAGTAATTGTTGCTTTAAAACAATAACAACATACAACATATGAAACTTGATTTATTTAAACAGAAATGGATTGATTTGGTGTTCGAAGGCCGGAATAAAAGTTACGGTGCCTACGAGTTACGTAAAAAGAATCCAAAAACGACTCTGATAGCGCTTTTGATTGGTGCTTGCGTGTTCGGTGGCCTTTTGGCACTTCCATTGCTTGATTGGGGTAAGGACAAGGATAAGGACAAAGACAAAGTAAAAATGGTGGATATGGCCAATATCGTCGAGCCACCACCACCTGATAAAATTGTTCCGCCACCGCCACCACCGCCACCGGCTCCAAAGATTGACGAGGTAAAATTCGTTCCGCCTAAGGTAGTTAAGAAAGAAGAGGTGGTAGAGGAAATCAAGACTATTGAAGAGCTTAAAGACGCTAACGTCGGATCAAAAGATATCAAAGGTCAGGAAGATGGGAATATTGTTCCTGAAATTCAATCCGGTGATGGCCCTCCGGAGTCAAAAACGATTGAGGCCGACGATCAGGTATACACCAATGTACAGGTACAACCTGAGTTTCCGGGTGGACTGAAAGCTTTTTACAAGTATGTGGAGCAGAAATTCCGCGTCCCCGAAGGCGAGGCTTTGAATGGTAACATTCTTGTTTCCTTTGTAGTCGAGCGAGACGGATCGCTGACTGATGTTAAGGCAGTGAGAGACTTGGGTTACGGAACCGGCAAAGAGGCCGAAAGGCTTTTGAAAGCATCTCCAAAGTGGAAGCCCGGAGTTCAAAACGGCCGTCCGGTTAGAGCCAGGTATACGTTACCGATAAAAATCGTTTCTGCAGGAGAATAATGTACAGGAATGATACAAATCAAAGAGTTCAGAAATCGCTTAAAGGGCGATTTCTGCTCTTTATAGGAATGCTGTTTTTCCTCGCTTACCTTGCACTCGGGCTGTTTGTTATCTTCGATAAACGCCTCCCATTTAATTTGCCGGACAATTATCGGCTTTTTTTAGGTATTGTATTAATTGTTTATGCGTTTCTTCGCTTCATCAGGCTTTTACAAAGAAAATAAAAATATTTTATGACCCAGCGGATAACTAAGGCGATCGTTTTTTGCACACTGGTAATTGTTTTGGCAGTTTGTTGCAGGGAATCCGGAGCCAAAGAAACCATTCTTGAAGGAACAACAACGTTCTATGTGGACGAATCTCTTTTTCCGATAGTCGAGGACGAACTTATGGTCTTTCAGACTGAGTATAGAGCCAAAATAAACCTTATTGCCAAACCGGAGTCTGAGGTTGTCAATGCTCTTTTAAGTGGTAAAGCGGCAGTAGTGTTCTTATCCAGAAAACTTTCTGAAAAAGAAGAACAATCCATGGCGAGTAAGGAAATAACCCCAAAGATCACTCATTTTGCAACAGATGGGGTAGCTTTCATTACCAATAAAAAGTCAAAAGATACGTTAATAGATTTGCAGGAAGCGGTTTATCTTATGCAGGGTAAGCAGTCTAAGGTCAAAAGTCTTGTTTTTGAGAATCCAAATTCCGGGACAGTAAGTGCCATGAATAAATTGGCCGGAATTGAAGGGAATGAAAAACGGAAAGGAATCTATTCAATGAAATCGGCAATTGAAGTAATGAAATACGTTTCTGAGAATCCTGACGCGATAGGCGTCATAGGCCTGAATATCATTCTGCAGCCAGACCCCGAATGGCAGGGTTTGGTTGACAGTGTCAAAGTAATGGCAGTCAGAAATGTTAAAAATGAAAAAAACGATATCAATTATTATAAGCCTAATCAATCTAATCTGGCATTGGGATTGTATCCCCTTAAGCGTGACTTATATATGTTAAATTTTCAGGGCTCTGCCGGCTTAGGCATGGGTTTTGCTTCGTTCATTGCCGGCGAAAGGGGCCAAAGAATCATCCTGAAATCAGGTTTATTACCTGTCAGGATACCATCAAGGAATATTACCATCCGAAAGGAGATAAATACTAAATAAAGAACTATGAAAAAATTAAGAATCTTCAGTATAGCGTTTTTGATTTTTGGTGCTTCAACTTATGCACAGGATTTGAATCAGGCCAAAAAAGCAATAGATGCGGAGCAGTATGAAAAAGCGAAGAAAATTTTGAAAGACCTTGTAGCTACAAAACCTGAAAGCGGAAAGAATTATTTCTTTTTAGGTAATTTATACCTCACACAAAAGCTACAGGATTCAGCAACAACGACGTATCAAAAAGGGTTGACTGCAAAGACAGACTCTCAGTTTAATTATATCGGATTAGGACAGATTGATTTGGAAAGCAGTAACCAAAGTGGAGCTCAGGCAAACTTTGGCAAAGCGGTTGCCAATACCAAAAAGAAAGATTTTGAGGAACTGATGTACATTGGTAAAGCATATCTTAATCCCGTAAATCCGGATTATAAAAAAGCGCTTGAATATTTGAATAAGGCTTTGGCGATTCAGCCCTCCAATGCAGAAGTTTTGCTTTATCTGGGGGATGCCTATTATGGAGATAAGAACATTAATGAGGCCTATGCAGCATACAGAAATGCAGCTGATGCTGATAAATCACTGCTCAGGGCATCTTTGCAGCAGGGTGCTATCACCAAAAGTTCTAAAGCTTTTACTGAAGCCAAAGCGATATTTGATAAAATTCTCGAAGCAAACCCTAATTACGGGCCTGCATACCGTGAACTTGCAGAAACCTACTACACCTGGGGTCTAAACGACAAACCAAAGTATACAGAATACAACAAAATTGCAATTCAGTATTATGAAAAGTATATGGCAATGACGGATTATTCATTAGATTCCCGTATGAGACATGCAGACTTTTTGGTGCTGACAAAAGATTATAAGGCATTGGAAGCAGAGGCGACTGAAATGCAGAAACTGGATCAGGTAAATCCAAGAATTCTTCGTTACCTGGGCTATTCGGCGTACCAGAATGGAAATCCGGATGCTACGATTAAAGCGCTGGACGAATTTCTTGCCAAACCAAAAGTAAAAATAATCGGTCGTGACTATTTATATTTAGGGCTAGCCAAAACACAAAAAGCTTTAACCCCTGGAACCGATGCTGAAGGCAAGCCAAC
>CALRKC020000373.1:0-3464 GCA_943367895.1 Erythrobacter sanguineus
TTCGGTTTTATCGAAATCGGGACCTTAACACCAAAACCACAGGACGGGAACCCGAAAAAGCGTTTGTTTCGGTTAAAGAAAGATGCTGCCATCATCAACAGGATGGGCTTTAATAACGGAGGCGTAGCTGCGGCTGTGGAGCGATTAAAGAGCAATAAAGGCGTATTGATTGGCGGTAACATCGGCAAAAACAAAAATACCCCAAATGAAGATGCGGTTTTGGATTACGAAATCTGTTTTGATGCCTTATACGACCATGTCGATTATTTTGTAGTCAATGTAAGTTCGCCAAATACGCCAAATTTACGGGCATTACAGGACAAAGAACCATTGACGGCACTTTTAAATACGTTGCAGCAAAAGAATCTTAAAACGCCAAAATCCAAACCAATCCTGCTGAAAATTGCGCCGGATTTAACAGATGAGCAGCTTTTGGATATTGTGGACATTGTAAACGAGACCAAAATCGCGGGAGTCATTGCCACCAATACCACAATTTCAAGAGATGGCCTGCGGTCCGAAAACCGGTCGGAAACCGGCGGATTGTCAGGCAAGCCGCTGACGAAAAGGGCAACAGAGGTCATCCGTTTCCTTTCTGAAAAAAGTAACAGGTCTTTTCCTATTATAGGTGTTGGCGGAATCCATACTGCTGAAGATGCAATCGAAAAACTTGAAGCGGGAGCAAGCCTCGTGCAACTTTATACGGGATTCATCTACGAAGGCCCTGCTTTGGTAAAATCGATTAACAAGGCGGTTTTACGCCATAAGAAGTAGGCAGTAACTCACGAGAAATCCGGTCAGCATAGCGATTCCGAAACTGAGTAGGGTTCCAATAAGGACATATTCGGTCAGTTTTCGCTCCTTCGCCTGCATCAAATCACCGAACCTGAAAATCGATTTGGCACCCAGCAGGAACCCGACTGCTTCGAAATGTCCGGTAATAACGAAACAAAATACAAATAGCCGCTCCAGTATCCCGATGTAATTTCCGGCGTTGACCAAAGAATCATCGCCTTTTTCCCTGCTTTCCGGTGTCCATACCGAAATGATGTTCTTTATGATGATTGACGCCGGTTTGGTCAGCAAAAGGATTCCCGTGATAACCAGCCAGAAGCGGTCGTCGAAAATTTCGGGATCAATTGGGTTTCCGGTGTACAGTATTGTAATTGTAATCAGTACCGCAATGTGTAGCAACTGATCAGTAATGAACCAGCTCCGTTTTGTATTGGGCCTTTGGAAGTAAAGTTTGAGGTAATCAATCAGGCCGTGGCTCAGGGCAAGTATTAATGCAAATCCTATAAACCTGATTTCCCGGATCAGCATCCACGCCAGAAATCCATGCAATAGGATATGAAGGTAAAGGTAAATGCTCTTATGCTTTTTTTCCTCCTTGTCGGCAACCCATTTGGTGGGCTGTAGTATAAAATCACCGATCAAATGTGCCAACAGCAGTTTTACAAATAGAATCATAGCAATGTTTTTTGGAGTTTCTGCCTGTAAAACTTTTCAAGATCCATCAGGAGTTCGTAGTGTGCACGCTTTTGTCTCCTGCTTACGGCAGCCTGATTAATGCCGAGTTTCAAGCCGATTTCTTCCTGGGAAAGTCCCGGATTTTCGATAGCAGTAAGCACGAACTCCGCAGATTGTGGTAGCCAGTTACTGATAAAAGGCGAAGCCAGTCGCAGCATCAGGTTTATTTCTTCATCAAAATGAGCATGACCGGAATTTACTGCCAATGTGATTTTTTGCTTTTTTAAAGTTTCAAAAAGCTCACCTGACCGGATGAATGCCGAGCCGTTGCTTTCAGAAATTTTCTTCCCGTTAAAGTCTTTTTCACCAATCCCGATGCTGATCCGTGCGTCCAGTTTTATGGTTTTAAGCCAGGTTTTAATGTGTAATGCTGTTAACAGTGCGGCTTCGGGATTTTTTACTTCCAGCTGGAATTCATCGCCACGGAAAATTTCCCACTCTGATGGATTTTTGCCTTTGCTGCCTAGAAATTTTTTCAGGTTCTCCATCCATGATTTTGATGAAGCCCGTCTTGAATTGATAATATCGCCCGTGATAATGCTTGTCATACCCCAAATATAATTAAAATATTCTAATTATTACCTAATTACGTAATATTTCAAATTATTACCAAATTATGTAATATTGTAAATTATTACCAAATTACGTAATAATAGGATAATTCGGTGATACGCTATGCTGCGAATAAAGATGTATCTTGCTTACTACAGTACAGTCCTCTTTGTTCTAAAAAAAAACGATTTCGTACAATACAATACTTTCTTATATTTGACTTCTTATGGAGCCAATCAAAATTATCGAATGTCCGCGTGACGCAATGCAGGGTATTAAGCCCTTCATCCCTACGGAGCGCAAGGCACTTTACATACAATCCTTATTGCGTGTCGGATTTGATACGATTGATTTCGGAAGCTTTGTGTCGCCGAAAGCGATCCCGCAAATGCAGGATACGGCGGCATTATTGGGAAGCCTCGATCTGTCGCAAACGAAAAGCAAACTGCTCGCCATTATTGCCAACACGCAGGGAGCTGTAGCAGCATCGGAGTTTAAAGAAATCCAATACCTTGTGTTTCCCTTCTCAATCTCAGAAAATTTCCAGATGCGGAATACCCATAAGACCATAGCGGAATCACTCGTTACATTACAGGAAATCCTCGATATAGCTGATAAGGCAAATAAGGAAGTGGTCGCTTACCTGTCAATGGGCTTCGGAAATCCATACGGCGATCCCTGGAATGTGGAAATAGTGGGGGAGTGGACAGAAAAACTGGCCGGAATGGGCGTGAAGATTTTATCACTTTCCGATACCATCGGGAGTTCGACGCCTGAAATCATCGATTACCTGTTCTCCAACCTGATTCCAAAATATCCTAAAGTGGAGTTTGGTGCCCACCTGCACACCACGCCCGACAAATGGTTCGAAAAAACCGATGCAGCCTATAAAGCAGGTTGCCGCAGGTTTGACGGCGCCATTCAGGGATTTGGAGGTTGCCCAATGGCAAAGGATGACCTTACAGGAAACATGCCGACCGAAAAACTCCTGTCTTATTTCACCACACAAAAAGAAAGCACCGGCACGAGCCCAATGAGCTTTGAAAGTGCGTATAACGAAGCAACGAAATTATTCGGGGAGTTCCACTAATTTACATTTTTCCACCAGGGCTTAAAAGCCTGCGGATGGTCAAGATTCATTTTTTCACCTATCATCGGGGTCAATAATGGAAGATTGGCTGCTTTGGCATCAGCAACCGCCAAACTGACAGGCTCATCCCAGGCATGCAACGCCAATGCAAATTTCGCCCAATGTAATGGAAGTAACGCCTTTGCATGCAACGATTGCGCAGCCGGGACAATTTCTCCTGGCATCAGGTGGATGTTTTTCCAGCTTTCATTGTATTGGCCACATTCTAAAATCGCCAAATCAAATGGCCCGA
>CALRKC020000374.1:0-3464 GCA_943367895.1 Erythrobacter sanguineus
GGCGAACGTAGATGTTGAAGAACTGAAGGAGGAAACCGCAGGTCAGACCCCGACTTATTATGTAGTTCAAAAAGGCGATAATTTAGGAGCAATTGCTAAAAAGCAAGGCGTGACCGTAGCCCAAATTCAGGAATGGAATGACATGCAGGATACCAACGTACAATTGGGCGCCAGGTTAACCATCATGAAAGCGGCTTCAGCGGATAATCAGGTGGCGGCAAGAGTTAAGAAAGACAATGCAGCCAAACAGAGTCACTATTTGGTAAAGAAAGGCGATTCGCTTTTCACCATTGCGCAGAAATATCCTGGTGTTACGGTTTCCGATATCAAGAAGTGGAACGGCATCAGCAGTAACAATTTAAGGCCGGGAATGAGACTCAAAATCAACGGGTAATTCAGGCCAATTCTAACACCAACCCTGATAAAGCCAATTTATCAGGGTTTTTTATATCCTTTCGTTATGGAACTTCAGTTTACAATCCGTGCATTTAATGAACTTTCGCTATCAGAGTTGTATCAGTTGCTCCGCCTGCGCGAATCGGTCTTTGTTATAGAGCAGGATTGCATTTATCAGGACGTTGATAATAAAGACCAAAAGGCGCTCCATGTACTTGGAGTGTGTGATGGGAAGATAGTTGCCTATTCGCGCTTATTCGCGCCAGGGGACTATTTTAATCACGCCTCCATAGGAAGGGTGGTGATTGATAAAGAGTACAGGGATAGGAAATGGGGTTACCCGTTGATGGAAACTTCAATAAAAGGAATCATGGATCATTTTGGCGAAAGCCGGATTGAGATATCCGCGCAGCTTTATCTCAGGAAATTCTATGAAAACAATGGTTTTTATGCGATTAGCGAAACCTATCTGGAAGATGATATCCCACACATCAGGATGCAGCGTGACTAAAGGTTCGTGATGACGATCTCTACGCGTTTGTTGAATTTTTCCGGCACATCTGTGCGTGGAAACTGCCGCCCAAACCCCTTATAGGTCATCCTCGATTGGTCAATGCCCTTCTCAATAAAGTAGTCGTAAATCCTTTTTGCACGGTCGACAGAAAGATTGTTTTTACCCGTATATATGTTCCGCGCATCACGGAAGGATTTCGAAATACAGCACACGTGACCATGAATTTCAAAACGGATCTGCGGATTTGCCTTCATGTATTCCGCGTATTTTAGCAGTTCCGGTTCTGATACTTCCGGATCTTCAAAAACGGTAGTGCTGCCAATAAAGATCAGATTTCGTAAGATAAGCTTGTCGCCCGTTTTAAGACTGTCGGTCAGGGTTTTGTAACCAACATAAGTGTCCACTTCCGGAAGTTTAACAGTTGCAGGTTTCGGTTTGGGAGTTAAAGTGTAGGAAATCAGGGCTGACACTTTTCTGTTGGATTGCCTTTGCTGAATAATTTCAGAATTTCCTTTCAACGGGATTTCACCTTTCCCGACTGCGCTTATCGCTGTTGTTTCCTGAGAGGATTTAATATAAGCCGCAACGTTTTCCGCCCTTCCCCGTGAAAGAATCAAATTGTCTGCTTCGGAACCAACATCATCGCAAAATCCTTCCAGCCGAATGGCACTGACCTGAACGGAATCTGTAGCAAAAAAGGAATCCAGTTTCGCTTCTTCCAATGCAGAAAGTAAATCGCTGCCGAAATCGAAAAACAACGATACTTCTTTTTCACGTGTCTGTGCGGATAAAAAAGTAATAAAAAGGAGTGCTGATGAAAGGAGTAAGTAACGCATCAGACTTTTGTAATAACCAATTCAACGCGTCGGTCATATTCCTGGCCTTTACCAAGCGGGACGGTATTTCCATACCCTTTAAATTTCATGCGGTTTTTGGCAACTTTTCTGAAAATAAGGTATTTGTAAACGCTTTCAGCCCGGTTTTGTGACAGTTGCCTTTTCTTGGTATCTCGGTCAATGGCTTCTTTCTGGTATGGGGGCGTGCAACAGACGTGCCCTTGTATTTCAAATTCAAGGTTTTTGTATTTTATGAGCAAACGCGCAAGTTTGTCCAAATCGGCTTTGGATTTAAAAGTGAGTTTGCTGCTTCCGCGTTCAAATAATAGGTTTTCCAGATAGATATGATCGCCCACCACATGCTTTTTCTGTATCGACGTAAAGAAGCCCGGGATTTCAATAGCCGGTAATGGTTTAAGGTTCAATACAACGTCAACCCTGCGATTTTTTGAACGTACTTCGGGAAGATTGTCGACAACATCATCGTCAATCAGGATACGGCCTTTGCCCTCAATCGTAACAATAATCTTATTCTTGATTCCCTGCTGAATAAGCTTGTCTTTAATGGTATTTGCGCGATTCGTGGACAATATCCTGTTATAGGATTCTTTGCCCAAATCATCGGTATAACCAAAAATCTGGATTGACTCGATTCGCGTAGAATCCGTCTTCTTGATAAATTGTACAACTTCATTTGCCTGTTTTTCGTCTAAAGTATATTTACTGGTTTGAAAATAAACCGACTGCACAATTTCCTCCTGTGCATGAAGCGTCGCGAAAATAAAAAACGGGAGTAATCGTAAGACCTTGAGCATTATTTTTTCAGTATTTTATTATACTCCGATGTATTGTTCAAAAGCTCGGTGGCTTTCTTAATTTCAGAATTGTTCTTGGTGTAATATTGATACAAACCTTCTTTATATTGATAGCGCTGTATGATATCATCTAAAATCAATTTCTTTATTTCTTTCTGGTAACGCATCAGTTGTGCATCTTCACTTTTTTGAAGCGAGGTCAGTAATTGCTGGTATTCTGCCGTGATGCTCTCGTCTAGTTTTTCCTTTTTCGCTGCTTCAAGGGTTTTCTTCAATGCAATTTCCGTTTCGGTTTCATAAGTGATTTTCTGTGTTTTCAGGAATTGCCTGAAATCGGCATAATCGGCATCGGTAATGGTCGGGATCTTATCGCCAAGGTTTGGGTTTTTGTAGTAATACGATGTCACATAATCAAAAATCGCATCGTTTTTCTGTAAAGCCTGCGTGATGGCGCTTAGTTTAGTTTCCTCCAATTCGATGTCCGGCTGGATTCCGCCGCCATCATAAACCGTTCTGCCTTTACGGGTTTTAAACGCATTGTATTTTGAGGCATCGGTACGCACCGCTTTGCCGTCAGCATCCTTGTGGGCATAATCCAAGGCCTGGATGCATCTGCCGGAAGGTGTATAATACCGTGAAATGGTTACTTTTACCTGAGTGCCGTATGTCAGGTCAATCGGCCGCTGCACCAATCCTTTTCCAAAACTCCTGCTTCCGATAACCACCGCGCGGTCAAGGTCCTGCAACGCTCCTGAAACAATTTCTGAAGCAGAGGCACTTTTGCCGTCAACGATAATGACCAACGGAATTTCCAGGTCTAAAGGTTCGTTGGTGGTTTTATAAGTATTGTTGTGTTTTTCCACTTTGGATTTGGTGGTTACGATCACTTCTCCTTTAGGGACA
>CALRKC020000375.1:0-3446 GCA_943367895.1 Erythrobacter sanguineus
TTTAGCATTCCTTATAATTCCTCAATAAAACCAATATTTCCGAATGGATATCAATTTTAATAAGAACGAAGACCATAACAGGCTTTTATTGTCTGATTTAAAACAGAAACTTGCCAAAGTAAAGCTGGGCGGTGGCGAAAAAAGGATTGAAAAACTGCATGGTGAGGGCAAGATGACGGCCCGGGAACGCATAGACTACCTTTTGGATGACAAAGCCAGAAGTATTGAAATTGGAGCATTCGCGGGTGACGGCATGTATCCTGAACACGGGGGCTGCCCTTCCGGAGGCGTGGTGATCAAAATAGGCTACATTAAAGGAAAACAATGCATAGTCGTCGCTAATGATGCAACGGTAAAGGCCGGTGCTTGGTTCCCTATTACCGGCAAAAAGAATTTGCGCGCGCAGGAAATTGCCATTGAAAACCGTTTACCTATTATATATCTCGTCGACAGTGCCGGCGTATATCTCCCGATGCAGGATGAGATTTTTCCCGACAAGGAACATTTTGGACGGATCTTCAGGAATAACGCGGTAATGAGCAGTATGGGCATTACACAGATTGCAGCAGTAATGGGAAGCTGCGTAGCCGGCGGTGCTTACCTCCCTATTATGAGCGATGAAGCACTGATTGTTGACAAAACCGGAAGTATATTCCTTGCCGGAAGTTATCTCGTAAAAGCGGCCATTGGAGAAAGCATTGACAACGAAACCCTGGGCGGTGCCACAACCCATTGCGAAATTTCAGGTGTGACAGATTATAAGGCCAAAGACGACAAGGACGCTTTGGATAAAATTAAGAATATTGTTTCAAAAATAGGTGATTTTGACAAGGCCGGATTCAATCGTGACAAGCCTGCCAAACCGGCAAAAGACGAAAATGAAATTTATGGCATTTTGCCGAAAGCCCGGAACGAGCAATACGATATGATGGAAATCATTGAGCGGCTTGTCGATAATTCAGAATTTGAAGCTTACAAGGACGGCTATGGGCAGACCATCATCACAGGTTATGCCCGTATTGATGGCTGGGCGGTAGGGATCGTCGCAAACCAGCGAAAAGTCGTCAAATCGAAAAAAGGGGAAATGCAGTTTGGCGGTGTTATCTATTCTGATTCTGCAGATAAGGCGACGCGTTTTATCGCCAATTGCAATCAAAAGAAAATTCCGCTGGTGTTCATTCAGGATGTCACCGGGTTTATGGTGGGTTCAAAATCAGAACACGGTGGCATTATCAAGGACGGCGCTAAAATGGTAAATGCCGTTTCGAATTCGGTAGTGCCTAAATTTACCGTCATCGTAGGAAATTCCTATGGTGCCGGAAACTACGCCATGTGCGGAAAAGCATACGACCCCAGACTGATTTTTGCCTGGCCAAGTGCCGAACTCGCCGTTATGGGCGGCACACAGGCTGCAAAAGTATTGATGCAGATTGAAGCCTCCTCTTTAAAAGCAAAAGGTGAAATCGTTGATGAGAAGAAAGAACAGGAGTTGTTTGATAAGATAAAAGCCCGTTATGATGCGCAGGTGTCCCCCTATTACGCGGCGGCCCGTATCTGGACTGATGCGATTATTGACCCAATAGATACCCGAACGTGGATTTCGATGGGAATTGAAGCCGCTAATCATGCTCCGATTGAGAAACCATTTAATCTGGGCGTGATTCAGGTTTGAAATAATTGCAAAAACGTAAAATGTTGATTATTCGAAAACTCATTTTGCTGCTCTTTCTGGGCGGATATGCGACGGCATTTTCGCAGAAAACTTTTACGCGCAAGGATTCGCTCCACGGTGGCTTGCGTTTTGAAAGAAGCTGTTACGACGTGCAGCGTTATGACCTCAATATCCGTATTAATCCTGCCGAAAAATTCCTTTCTGGATTTAATGAAATCAGTTTTAAGGTTATCGAAAATACAGCAAAAATCCAGACAGACCTTTTTCAGAATATGAAAATCGACAGTATTATCTGGAATAAGAAATCCTTGGATTACAAAAGGGATTTCAATGCTGTTTTTATCGATTTTCCGGAATTGCTAACTGCAGGCTCCTCCCAGAAAATCACCTTTTACTATTCAGGACAACCTAATATTGCCGCAAATGCACCCTGGGATGGCGGTTTTGTATTTTCAAAAGATACTTCAGGAAAAGACTGGGTTGGCGTCGCAGTACAGGGCACAGGTGCAAGCCTATGGTATCCATGTAAGGATTCGCAAACCGATGAACCGGATTTTGGAGCGACAATTAAAGTGGCCGTTCCAAAAGGGTTGATGAATGTTTCCAATGGAAAATTTATCGGCAGTGAAGATTTAAAGAACGGTTATACGCGCTGGGACTGGGAAGTAAAAAATCCAATCAACAACTATGACATTACCATAAATATCGCTGATTACGTTCATTTCGGTGAAGAATACAAAGGCCTCAATCTCGATTTTTATGTGCTTCGGGAAAATGAGCAGAAAGCCAGGGAGCAGTTTGAACAGGTAAAACCTATGATGGATTGCTTTCAACAGAAATTCGGAGATTATCCTTTCCCCGAAGATGGATATAAGCTTGTTGATACACCTTATTTGGGTATGGAGCATCAAAGTGCTGTCGCATATGGAAATAAATACAAAATGGGTTATCTCGGGATGGACTTATCCGGGACAGGTGTAGGATTGACATTCGATTTCATTATCATTCATGAAAGCGGCCACGAATGGTTTGGTAACAGTATTACCTCTGCTGATGTTGCGGATATGTGGATACATGAGGGATTTACAACATACACAGAAGCCGTGTATGCCGAATGTACTTTGGGCTACGAAAAAGCAATGGAGTACCTGAACGGACTGAAGCGCAGTATCGACAATGATAAGCCATTAATAG
The DNA here is from genome assembly GCA_943367895.1 of Erythrobacter sanguineus. Taxonomy (GTDB): domain Bacteria; phylum Bacteroidota; class Bacteroidia; order Flavobacteriales; family Flavobacteriaceae; genus Flavobacterium. The sequence continues at coordinate 2,867 of CALRKC020000375.1, forward strand.
GTCAGTATGGCGTCAATAATGAAGGCTCAGGCGATATGTATCCAAAGGGTGCCTGGCTTGTTAATACCATTCGAAGCATTGTAAATGACGATTCCAGATGGTGGGCAATGCTCTTGGAATATTCTAACACATTCCGGCATAAAATCATTGATACCGAAACTGTGGAGCAATTCTTCAGCGAAAAAAGCGGATTTAATCTGAAGCCGGTTTTTGACCAATACCTCCATTATACCAAATATCCGAAACTGGAACTTCGCAAAAATAAAAACAAGCTTGAATACCGTTGGAAAACTGATGTAGCAGATTTCGCAATGCCTTTTGATCTCGAAATTACCGGCAAAACGGAATTGATACGTCTGGAGGCCACGAACAGTTGGAAAACATCGAAATTTAAGATTAAATCTACCAGAGACGTTGAAATACAAGCGAACAGGTTCCTGATCAATGTCGAACGTCTGAACTGACGGTTAATAAGTTATTAATAACTCCATTTGCCTGCATTTCAAACCCGCTTCATTAATCTTTAATTTTAAAAGAAAAATGAGCGCAAGAGACCAATTCCTGACCAATTTCCGTGGCG
>CALRKC020000376.1:0-3437 GCA_943367895.1 Erythrobacter sanguineus
AATGATATGGCAGCAAGGCCACGGGTACGGGCATAGGCGTCTGCGGCATAACCCGCATCGAGTTCGTTTGCGCAGCCAATCGTTTCGATACCCGGGAAATATTCAAGTGCCTGGGTGAAATGCTTGACATAATCACCGGGGATCTGGAATACTTCCGTGACATCGAGCTGCTTTAATCGTGTCAGCAGATAGTCTGCGACGGTAAAGGTTTCGGTCATAGTATTGGTTTTAAGTTGGTTGGGGACTTATTGGGTATACAAACCTAAGCATTGATTTCGTGCTGTTTACAGGTAGAAATACGTGTTTTTAGAGTGCGGAAGTGCAAAATGCCTGCGTAGCTGAGTTGCAGTGCGTGTGTAGAACATGTATTTTTATATCTTTGAGAATAGCGCATAAAATATTAGTATTATGGAAAATAATTCTCAGCTGGCAAAACGATTCAGGGAAGTAATCCTGAACGGGACATGGATTGCCAATACGAATTTTAAGGATCAGTTGTCCGGAATGGACTGGACGATTGCGACAGCACAGTTTAAGAATGTAAATACCATTGCTGTTCTGGCTCAGCACATCCATTATTATATCAATGGCATCAATAATGTTTTCCGGGGAGGGACGCTGGACATCAGCGATAAATTCAGTTTTGATTTTGCACCAATCACTTCCCAGCAGCAGTGGGAAACCTTCCTTGAACGTTTCTGGAAGGATTCGAAAGACTTTGCCGCAATGATTGAGCAAATGTCTGAGGAGCAACTGCAGCAGCCGTTTACCGATGAAAAATACGGTTCCTACCAAAGGAATATCGATGCCATGATTGAGCACGCTTATTATCATTTGGGACAGGTGGTTTTAGTGAGGAAGATTGTTGCTCAAAGTTGAAACATTGCGTTCGTCGGCGATCTTTAGCGACATTGTTTTACCCCGGACTCAGTTCAATATTGTTAATTACGGTTGGCTTTTATTGAAGTTTGAACAGCAAATGATCAATAGCGAATTTTGAAGCCAGGTTCGCCGTTACAATAAACCCACCCACATATCCGTTACCATCACATTCCCAACCCAATAACATAAAACCATGAACACAAAAAAAATCATCTTAGGACTGGGCCTGATCCTGCTGTTAATGAATTGCAAAAAAGAAGATGGCGATTCGAAAGAAAGGTTTGAATCCGCTGAAGCAATGGCGACAACCGACAGCACGTCAAGCGGTTTTATATCTTCTACCGCTGCAAAAGCGTCTAAAGATTCCACACGGAAATTCATCAGGACGGCAAACCTGAAGTTCAAGGTGAAGGACGTTATCAAATCCACTTATGATATTGAGGATATTACCGCAAAGGAAGGTGGTTTTGTGACGTATACGAACCTGTCAAGTTCGATCAGCGATGTACAGAAAACAGCCATTAGTGAGGCCGAAACACTTGAAACGACGCATTATGTGGTGACCAATGAAATTATACTGCGAGTACCCAACACCAAACTGGATGCAACCCTGAAGGAAATTTCACGTAACATTGATTACCTGGATTACAGGGTGATCAGGGCTGAAGATGTCGCATTACAGCTTTTGGCAAACAAGCTTACACAGAAACGCGCAGCGAAAAATGAACAAAGGCTGACCAATGCCATAGACAGCAAGGGAAAGAAACTCAATGAGACCGCAGCGGCGGAAGAAACATTACTCAACAAACAGGAACAGGCGGACAATGCAAAAATATCAAACCTGTCTCTTGCCGACCAAATCAAATACAGTACAATCTCCCTGGAGATTTACCAGCGGGAAACATTTAAGCGTGAAGTCATCAAAAACGATGAAAATATTGACGAATATGAGCCCGGCCTCGGTACCAAACTTCTGGAAGCATTAAAATACGGCTGGGATATTTTAGAAGGATTTTTCGTATTTTTGGCTAGGATGTGGGGGGTGTTGGTATTTGCAATCGCCGCATATATACTGTATAAGAAGTATGGGGGCAAACCGAAAGGTTAAGTCGCAGTCGCAGTGAGCAGTCTGGACACATAACAGCTCTGCTTATAAAAACAAACATAGCGTAAATTATGAATAAAGTGTTATATGGGTTGTTGATTGCCCTTAGCATAGTGGGATGTGCTGCGCCAAAAGAAGCTGCTTTTAATTCGCGTTTCAATAACATCATTATAAGAGACATTGCTAATCCGATAGCATTCAACGGAGGGAACCTAAAGGATTATGATGTCTCTATTTCGAATGGTAAAATCATCAATGTAGATGAAAAACTGCTGACGGTAATGGTTGATACTTCTTATGCAACCACAATCAGCATTAAGAAAGATGGTGCTATTAAGAAGTTTGACTTCAGGGTAAAGCAGTTCCCGAAACCGACAATCAGGATGTGGACTGACGGGAAAGGCGACAGTAATGACATGACTGTTGAAGAGTTTAAATCGCTGAAGTCTGTAAGCGCCGTCCTATTGGATTTCCCTTTTGACTGTATCCTTAACCTTGAAAGCTATGAGGTGCTGAAAATAACCCCCGATGGCAGGCAATCCACTATTAAATCCATAAATCCTTCGATAGATTTCAGGCGTATGGCATTGGTGGCACAAAAAGGCGACACTTATATTGTCAGGAAAATCAAAGTTAAGATTGAGCAGACCGGAAGGATTGTTGATGGGCAGGAGTTTACGATGCATTTGAAATAAGTTTACAGTCACAGGCCCGTAAGCAGTTGTCACTCCTCAAAATACTCTTCCTTAAACCCTATCAAATACAATTTATCCTTCGCGCGCGTCATCGCCGTATACAGCCACCGGATATAATCGCGGTTCGGGCCATCAGGCAGGTAGGGTTGTTCTACAAAAACAGTACTCCACTGCCCTCCCTGTGATTTATGGCAGGTGATGGCATAGGAAAATTTGACCTGCAGCGCATTGAAGTATTCATTTTCCTTTACTTTCAAAAGCTTGCGGAACTGGGCTTTTTCGTCCTCATAATCGGCGAGCACTTCCTGATAAAGTCGGTTCGATTCTTCGTAGGTCAGCGACGGTGATTCTGAATGAATGGTATCCAACAGCAACATGGTATCAATCGGGAGCTGATCCGGGTAATCGATCATGCGGACGCGCACTTTGGCAAACTTAAAGCCATAGAGTTCCTTAAATCCATAAATCTGCAGCACTTCTATAATGTCGCCATTCGCAATAAAACCTGCGGTATCCGTTTCCTTAAGCCAGAAATAATTGTTCTTCACGACCATCAGTAAATCGCCTGCAGAGAGTTCGCTTTCCTTATCCAATATCCGGGCGCGTATCTGCTGGTTGTATTGGTTTGCCCGTTTATTCGATCTTACGATAAACGCAGTATCTTCAATGCCTATATTCCCATAAGCGGATTGGATCGCGTCCTGGATATCGTCGCCATTGGAGAGGCGGACGATGTCTCTAAATCCGTTCAGGCT